>DASSML010000502.1:0-3451 GCA_035688895.1 Gemmatimonadales bacterium | reverse complement strand
GGTAGTGACCTAACGACTGCCTACCTGCAGTCGCACAGCCAACCCGTCGGACAGCCCCTTCCACTGGGCCGGTTTCGTCCTCGACGGTGATCTCTGATGAGAAAGGACCGGTGGCTGCCATGATCCGAACTGGGGGGTTGGTGGGCGCACTGACGATTCTGGCCGCGTGCTCGGACACGCCGGAATCCCAGAACGGCGGGCCTTTGGATGCCCCTCCTCCTGCGCTGCCCATGACGCAGGCCATCGTCTCTTCCCCGATCGATCACAAGGCCTACGTCTCGATGGTACCTGGCACGGTGTTCGTTGGTAGCCAGGTTGCGATTCAGAATGGCCGGAACCGTGTCGCCGTCACCGCCCCGATACTTGACGGTGGCTTCGATCCGGTTGCCGTTGAGGCGGAGCCCGGCGACACCCTGGCCATCACGGTGACGGGCACGAGCGGCGCCGGCGGCACGGGCTACCGCATCGTGCCGGCCGCCTCGAGCCCGAAAGTGGTTCGGACGTTCCCCCGCCGGCATGACATCAACACGCCGCGCGATAGTGCGATCCGCGTGGTGTTCAGCCAGCCCATGGACACGCTGAGTCTGCCGCTCGGTGTCCATCTCCAATATCGGGGGCCCGACGTCCGCGGCATCGCGAAGGGTGAGCCCGCGGGCGGCGTGACGCTGGTCGCCAGGTTCGTTCCGACGCTCCGGCTCGAACCGAGTACGACGTACGACTTGCTCGTATCAACAGCGGCCCGGTCATCGGATGGCGTCGGAGTCGCGCGCACAATGGTGTCCTTTACGACCGAGCCGGGCGCGCCGGTGCTTACCTCCCTCACGCTCTACCCGCGGGAAGTCCAACTCGCCACCATCGCGCCCGCCAACAGCGTGCACCTGGGTGCCCGTGCGATCGATGGGCTCGGCCGCGACATCGGGGTCGACTGGCTTAGCTCAATTGTCAGCGAGCGTCCCGGTGTGGCGGTGGTGGACAATCAAGGCTTCGTCACCGGCCTTGCACCGGGCACAACCGTGATCCGGTCGACCGTGACTCTGGAGGAAGGCCCCACGACCGACTCCGTCCTAGTGACGGTGGCGACGCCCCAGCCACGCGACCCGGACTCGGATCTCACCGGAGTGTACGACTTCACCGGATGGGTCACCGATATCTACGATGAGTGGGGACCGACACCTCTTCCCGGCGGGCTGCAGACGGCAGAGCTCACGATCCAGCAGGAGACGGGGACGGGTCAGCTCCACGGGAATTACTGGAACTACCAGTATGCCCGTCCTGAGGACGCTGACCCACCCCGCGTCATTTCGGGCTCCCTCACCGGCTCAGTCAGCCCGGAAGGAATGGTCACCATCTACCTGACCGAGGATGGCCAGCCGCTCTCAGGCTTCCCTTATGAGGGACTCGTGATGTCGGACAGTCTGATACTGGGAAGATTTGGGACTGGGGCGAGCTTCGATGTGCGAGGCGTCTTCACGGCCGTGCGGCGATAGAAGGGATCGGTGAGCCAAATGAAACACCTAGCTCGACTGGCCTGGATGCTGGCGATGGTGAGCGCGTGCTACGATGCGCCCGCGCCCGAGCCAAGCGACACCGATGGGTCAGGGACGGACGGCGTTGTACCGCCTCCCTCTTCGGCCCTCATCTCGTCGCCCACTGCCGGACGCGCCTATGTCTCGATGGTAACAGCTTGGGACGACAGGCGCGCCGTCACGGTGCGCAATCGCCGAAACGGCGCCAGGGTGAACGTCCTCACGGTGAACGGCGGCTTCGATCCGATCGCCATTGACGCCGAGTCCGGTGATTCGCTGTTCCTGACGGTGACCCGTCAATCCGGTGACACTGCTACGGAGTACGGCCTCGTCCCGAGCGTATCTGAGCCGAGGGTGGTCCGGACCATCCCCGACCAAGGCATGAGCAACGTTCCGCTCGACAGTGCCGTCGCCGTGGTGTTCAGCCAGCCTATGGACACCTTGAGCCTCGCCGGGGGAATCCATCTCCAGCATCAGGGGGTCGACGTCGCCGGTACCGTCCTGTGGGACGCAGTCCGCGGAGTGGTCCTGACCGGCCGGTTTCTCGCGGCCGACTCGCTCGAGTCCAGCGCGGCCTACGATATCCTGGTCTCGCCGGCGGCGAAGTCGTCCGGGGGAGTCGCGGCGATGCGGCACCTGACCTCCTTCACGACGACATGGGCCCCTTCGGACCTCGTCTCCTTCGCCCTGTACCCGGTGCAGGTTCAGCTCGCCACCGTCGCGCCGGCCGATAAAGCCCACATGCGAGTACTGGCGTTGGACAATCATCGCCGCGAGCTGCAGACGGATGGGCTCGTGTCGTTCACCAGCGACAATCCCGCCGTAGCAGAGGTCGATAGCGAGGGTCACGTCAGAGGCATCGCTCCCGGCTCCGCAATGATTCGGTCGACATTGACGATTGGCCGGGTCACCATGACCGACTCGGTCGTCGCGAACGTGGCGGCGCCGGACCCGGCGGCCATCGCCAATCTGGATCTCAGCGGAGTGTACGACTACACGGGCTTTGTCACGGACTACAGCCCGGGGTGGGGCGAATCCGCTACTGGCAATCGGCTCATGGCCGAGCTCACCATCACGCAGCAGCCGGGCGCTGATCGGGTCGAAGGCAACTTCCCGCCATTTCTCTGGATAGAACTCGGGGCTGGGTCCTATAGCTACGGTTCCGGATCGATCCTGGGCACCGTCAATGCAGCCGGCTACGTCACCCTCGCACTGGCTTTTCTAGAGGAGCCGGACGCGCACCTCCGTGCGGAGGGGATCGTCATGACCAGGAATTTGATCCTGGGAAGGTATTCGCTGGGTTCGACGAGCGGCATTTTCACCGCGGTGCGGCGCTAATCCGTCTCCATAGCTGCCTCTTCGACGACGACCTTGGCGAGGCCATCATCGAGCTCACCGTCGAGGGCGAGCAGTCCTCGTACCTGCACGCGGAGGGGGTCGTGGCGTTTCCAGGGCTCATTAAGGGCGAGTATTACACGGCCATTGGCACCGCAGGCACCTTTGCGGCCGCGCGCAGGTAGCAGCGAATGATTGTTGCTCCCACGGGAGGATGTACTCCGTGGACGTGCCTTCCGACGACAAGCTCAAGCACTTCAGCTTGCTGGTCCTGAGCGACTGGAACTGATCCCGCTCTTGCGCGACGCATGGCGTCCGATACCTTCGCCAGTAACCAGGCGAAAGGACGTGCTGTGCACACCCAGACCACCCAACTGCACGGCCTGACTTTCCAGTACCGCAACGCCCCCGAATTCGAGCTCCTCGCCCACGAGATCTTCGAGGGCGGGGAGTACGAGTTCCCCTGCGACACCGACGCCCCCGTCATCCTCGACTGCGGCAGCCACATCGGCCTCTCGGTCGCCTGGTTCAAGCGGCGCTTCCCCAAGGCGCGCATCACTGCCTTCGAGCCCGATCCGCAGAACTTCGAG
>DASSML010000501.1:0-10991 GCA_035688895.1 Gemmatimonadales bacterium | reverse complement strand
TAGGACAGGCTGGCCGCGAGGTTGGTCCGGCGCCCCGCCGGCTCGAAGGCGACCAGGTCGCGAATGACGCGCAGCGCGTGGCGCCGCCCCTTTCTCGGCGGGATCACCCGCTCCACCTCGTCGGCGAAGAGCAGCGCGCCGACCCGATCGTTCTGGTAGGCTGCCGCCAGGGCCAGCACCGCCGAAACCTCGACCGCGAGCCCTGCCTTGGTCATCGGCTCACCGAACCGCGCCGACCCCGACTGATCCACGACCAGCATCAGGGTCAGCTCCCGCTCCTCGGTGAAGGTCTTTACATAAGGACTGCCCAGGCGGGCCGAAACGTTCCAGTCGATGGCGCGGAAATCGTCGCCGTGCTCATAGGCCCGCACCTCGGCGAACTCCATCCCCTGCCCCCGGAATACCGACCGGTACTCACCGGCGAACAGCGTGCCGACGAGGCCGCGGGTGCGGAGCTCGATGGCCTTGACCTGGCGGAGAATTTCGGGAGAGACGCTCATCGAGGGGAAAGCGGAAAGGGGAAAGGCGAAGGGGGCATGCCGAGGGCGCCGTCTCGCTCCCCCTTCCCCCTTCCCCTTTCGCCCTTCCCCGCGCTCACGGAACCTTCACTGCTCCCAGCACCCGGCTCACCACGTCGTCCGTCGTCACGTCCTCCGCCTCCGCCTCGAACGTCAGCACGATGCGGTGGCGCAGGACATCGGGCGCGAGGGCGCGAACGTCTTCGGGGACGACGTAGTTCCGGCCGCGGAGGAAGGCGTGGGCACGGCCGGCCTGGGCCAGGGCGATGGAGGCGCGGGGCGAGCCGCCGAAAGCGATCAGGGGCTTGAGGTCCAGCAGGCCGACCGCCGCCGGCTCCCGGGTGGCCCGGACCAGATCCACGATATAGTCCACCACCTTCTGGTCCATATAGAGGCCGGCGATGGCGCTCCGCGCCGCCAGGATGGCCTGAGGCTCGAGCAGCCGCTCCACCGGGATCTCCTGCCCGCCGCTCATCCGGAGGAGCACCTCCTTCTCCTCGTCCCGACTGGGATAGCCGACCCGGACCTTGAGCATGAAGCGATCGAGTTGGGCCTCGGGGAGCGGGTAGGTGCCCTCGTTCTCGATCGGATTCTGGGTGGCGAGTACCAGGAACGGCTCCTCCAGCGGAAAGCTGGTGCCGCCGATGGTGACCTGGTGCTCCTGCATCGCCTCGAGCAGCGCGGCCTGGACCTTGGCCGGCGCCCGGTTGATCTCGTCCGCCAGGATGATCTGGGCGAAGAGCGGGCCCTTCTTCACGTGGAACTCCTGGGTCTTCTGATCGAAGACCATGGTACCGATCAGGTCGGCGGGCAGGAGATCGGGCGTGAACTGGATCCGGGAGAAGCTGGCGTTGATGATCTCGGAGAGGGTGCGCACCGCGAGGGTCTTGGCCAGACCGGGGACGCCCTCGAGCAGGATGTGGCCACCGGTGAGCATCCCGACCAGCAGACGCTCCACCATGGCATCCTGCCCCACGATCCGGCGCGATACCTCTTTCACGATGCGCTGGACCGGCAGCGACTCCGCCGGCTTGTCGGTCAGCTTCGGCGCGCTCACGTGCGTGGACTCCATGTGATGCGGTGTGGGTAAGCTAGCCGGAACAGGCGATGTCTGTCATCCCGAGGGCTGCGCCTGTCTTCCGAGCCGTACGCCTGTCATCCCGAGCGCAGCGAGGGATCTACTCCGGGACGCTGCAGGAATCCGGCCAGATCTCTCGCTGCGCTCGGGATGACGTGCGCGGCCCTCGAGCGACACGGGTCCGTCATCCCGACCATCCGTAACGGACCGATCCGCGTGCCGGTTTCACTCCTCCTCCGGCGTCATCTTGATGGCCCGGTAGAGCCCCGACTCCTCCGTTGGCGTGAGCGGCCGGGAGCGGCCCGGAGGCAGATCGCCCAGCCGGACCGGGCCGTAGGAGAGCCGGGCCAGTCGGTCCACCTTGAGCCCCATCGCCTCGGCCCACCGGCGGACGATCCGGTTGCGCCCCTCGCTCAAGGTCAGGTCCAGGATGCTCCGGCCCTCAGAGCCGGGCCGCACCCGGACCTGCTCGGGTACCACGGCGCGTCCGTCGATCACGGTTCGACGGCGCACCGCCTCGGCGATCTCGGCCGTCGGACGCCCGTGGACCAATGCGGTGTAGCGGCGGGGAATCCGGTAGCGCGGGTGGGTCAGCCGGTGCACCGCCTCGCCGTCGGTGGTAAGCAGCAGCAGGCCGGTGGTCATCACGTCGAGCCGCCCCACGTAGGTGAGGCCGGTCGAGTCGGAGATGAAGTCGAAGACGGTGCGGCGCCCTTCCTCGTCGTCCGCGGTGGTGACCACGCCGAGCGGCTTGTGGAACGCGAGCCAGCGGCGAGGCTGCAGCCGCACCGCTCGGCCCGAGACGGTGATCCGTTGCCGCTCCGGATCCACCTTCATGCCGAGGGTGGCGGGCTTGCCGTCCACCCTGACCTTCCCCGCCTCGATCAGCTGCTCCGCGGCCCGACGGGAAGCGACTCCGGCGCGGGCCAGTGCCCGCTGGAGCCGCATGTCGCTCACGATTCGGCCTCGACGTAGGCCGCGGCCTCCTCCCCTTCATCCACGCTCGGCCGATGCGGCTGCAGCGCGATGGTGAGCTCCTCCGCCCGGGGAAGGTCGGCCAGGTCGCGGAGACCGAGCAGCTCGAGGAACATCGGAGCGGTGCCGTAAAGGAGCGGACGCCCCAGCGCCTCGCTCCGACCCACCACCTCGATCAGCCCGCGCTCCTGCAGCGATCGGAGCACGCCGCCGGCCGACACGCCGCGGATCTCCTCGATCTCCGCCCGGCCCACCGGCTGCCGGTAGGCGATCACCGCCAGGGTCTCCAGCGCGGCGGCCGTGACCTTTGGGGCGCGCACCGAGAACTGCGCGCGCTCGATCGCCGCGGCGTGAACCGGCCGGGTGAGGATCTGGTAGCCGCCGGCCAGCTCCGCCAGCTCCACCCCGTGCTGCTCGAAGTCGTAGTGCTCCCGGATCTGCTCCAGGGCCACCCGCACGTCCGCCACTGTGGCCTCGGCGTCGAGGGTGCCCAGCTCTTCGGCGGTCAGGGGACGGCCGGCGCTGAACAGCGCGGCCTCAAGCAGCTGAGCGAGCGGCGTCACGAGCGATCACCATGGGAGAGAAAGGTGTCGGTTGCACCAGTCGCACCGTGCCGCGCTTGGCCAGCTCCAGCAGCGCCAGCAGGGTCGAGAGCACGTCGACAATGGTCGGACGGGGGCCCAGCGCCTCCAGCCAGCCGACCTCCTCGCGCTCGGCCAGCAGCTCCTCGATCCGGCGGGTGGCCGTCTCGACGTCGAGCGGCCGGGCAACCACCCGGTGCAGTACGGGCGACGGGATTGCGGCGATGACCCGCTCCACCGCCTGGAGCAGGTCGATGAGCTCGAGCGTGAGCGGTGGCGGCGGCAGCTCCGGCGGCGGCGGCAGGTATCCCCGGGCGAACTGCTCCGCGCGACGCTCGGCCGCCTTTCCCATCCAGAGCGCGATCTCGCGGATCTGCTGGTACTCCAGCAGCCGGCGCACCAGCTCCGCCCGGGGATCCTCCCAGCCGTCTTCCTCCGAGCCCCGCGGGAGCAGCATCTGCGCCTTGAGCCGCACCAGACGGCTGGCCATGTCGAGATAGTCGGCCGCCTGGTTGAGTCCCAGCTCCCCGATCGCCTGGAGGAACTGATCCGCGATGCGGGCGATCGGAATGTCGGCGATCTCGAGCTGCTCCTCGCGCAGCAGGTGCAGCAGCAGGTCGAGCGGTCCGGAGAAGGCGTCGAGCTGCACCACGAAGGCCGGACCGGCTCCGAGGGCCGTGGTCGGGGCTTCGGGCGCGGTGGGAACTTCCGGCGCAGGCGCGGTGGCCGTCACAGCGTCCCCATCATCACGACCTGATAGGGAGCGATGACGTGCACCAGAATCCCCATCACGACACGCACGGGCGTGAGCAGGAAGCCGAGCACCGGTTGAAAGAGGAAGAGCAGCACGAAGAGCGGAAGATAGCCGAACCGGGACAGTCCGCGATACCAGGCTCCAGCCTGAGGCGGCAGGATATGGTAGAGCAGGTGCGAGCCGTCCAGCGGGGGAATCGGAATCAGGTTGAAGAAGCACAGAATCAGGTTGATCCGGATGCCCCACAGCATCATCTGCTGCGCCGTCTGCAGCACTTCGCCCGCCCCCGGCATGCTGCGGGCCAGCAGGCCGAGCGCGACGTAAAGCGCGGAGAAGGCCAGGGCCAGCACGAAGTTCGTGACCACGCCGGCGCTGGAGACCAGGATGTCGCCCCGGCGATAGTGGCGAAACTTCCGGGAGTTGATCGGCACCGGCTTGGCGCCGCCGAAGGTGAAGGCCCCGCTGGACGCGAAGAAGAGCAGCGCGGGGAGCACGATGCTCATCCAGGGGTCGATGTGGGGAATGGGATTCAGGGTGACTCGACCCAGCACGTAGGCGGTGTCATCGCCTTCGTGCAGCGCGACGGCCGCGTGCGCGTACTCGTGCGCGGTCATCGCGAACACCAGCATCGGAAAGGCCAGAATGAAGTCGGTGAGCTGGAAGTCCAGGTCGCGATCCTCGGTGGAGTCGGCGGAAGGTTACCTAGCCAGCCGAGCCAAGTCAAAGCTCGCTGCCGCTTGACCTTGCGCGGCCTGCCCTCTAGCTTACTTGGCTCTCACTCCGGACCCTGGTCCGGTCCGGTCTACCGTTCAGCCGAGGTCGTCGTGCCCCGTATTCAGTCCGCCAAGAAGCGCATGCGGCAAGCCCGTGCCCACCAGGCCACCAATCGCACGCAGCGGAGCCAGCTGCGCACGGCGCTCAAGAAGGTCCGTTCCGCCACCGGGAAGGCGGCCACCGAGGCCTACGCCGAGGCGGTCAAGCTGCTCGACCGCGCCGGCCGCAAGCGCGTGGTTCACCCCAACACCGCGGCCCGCCACAAGAGCAGGCTCGCCAAGTTGATCGGCGGCAAGAAGTAACGGCGCACGGTTGAGAATGGTTCGAGGGGGCCTCCGGGCCCCCTCGTCGTGTTTCAGATCCCCGCCAGCTCCGCCCCGCAGCGTTCGCAGTACCACTCGGTCGGCCGGTTGAGGGTCCCGCATTCGCCGCACTTGAGCGTCTTGGCGACGCCCGGAGCGCCGGCCTTGCTCGAGCTGGGCGCTGCGGGCGTCTCGACCGCCCGGGAGGCCTGGACCGGGGACGCCGCGCCCGGATTGCTGCGCCGAGACGCGGCGGGCTTGCGCTCTTCCTCGGCCACCGACTTGAGGAAGGCGAGCTCGTCTTCGGCCGGTGCGGCGGGAGCCGGCTCTGGCTGGCGCGGCGGCTTGGGCATCCGTTGCGCGGCGGCGACCGGTGCCGGCGCGGGCTCGGCCGGTGGGGGTGGGGGCGGTGGCGGCGGCGAGCGCTCGATCACCTCTTCCTTCGGGGGCGGCGGCGCCTGCGGCGCGGGTGCGGGCTCGGCTTTGCGCGGCGTCGCCGAGATGAGCGACTGGACCTCGGCGAGACGGGTGATCTCGCTGCCCACGTTCTGCAGCTCCTGGCGGAGGCCCGACAGGCGTCGCTCGGACTCCTCGCGGATCCGGCTCCACTCGTCTTCCTCGAACTCCCCCACCGCGTAGCGGACCTCGGCCTCGGCCAACTCCTCCTCGGCGTCGCGGTGCCGTCCATCGAGGTCCGACCGGGCAGTCTGATGCCGCTCGAGCTCCTCGGCGATCGTCGCCGAGTGGCCGCGCAGCCGGTCGATTACCCCGCGCAGGCGGGACTCGTAGTCGGCCCGCACCTTCTGCCGCACGGCCGCCGGGGCCTTGTCACCGGTGCCGTCGAGCTTGGCCAGCCATTGCTCGAACCGGGTGCGTTGCTCGAGGAGTCCTTCGATGCTGTCGTCAGTATCCGGGGAGTTGGCCATGGCGAGCATTTCCTCTCAGGCGCTGGAGCGCGTCGATCTGTTCCCGGGTCAGGCGGGTGACGGTCCCGAGGCTGCGGGCGGCCAGCAGGATGCGGGCGCCGTGTTCCAGACTTTCCATGCGAATCCGCGCGACGCGCAGGTCGGGACCCCACGTAAGCGCCCCGTGATTGGCGAGCAGCACGGCATCATGACTCGGGATGAACGGCTCGGCGGCGTCGCCCAGCGCGGGTGTGCCGGTCGTGCCGTAGGGAACCAGCGGCACCTCGCCCATCAGGAGCGTGATCTCGGGGAGGACGTCGCCGGGGATCCCTTCGCCGGCCACCGCGAATCCGGTGGCGGCGGGCGGGTGCGCATGCACCACCGCGCCGCAGTCGGGCCGGCGCCGGTAGACCCGTAAGTGCAAATCTAACTCGGTCGTCGCCTCGCGGGAGCCGCCGAGGCGGCGACCGTCCAGATCGACCTCGACCAGGTCATCGGGGCCGAGCTCGTTCTTGAGGCAGCCGCGCGGGGTGACCATCAGGCGCTCGGGGCCGGTGCGGACCGACACGTTGCCGTCGACGCCGGCAATGATGCCCCGTTCCCAGAGTGCGCGGCAGCAGCGGACGATCTCATCGGCGATCGGCGCCGCCACCTTCAGTCTCCCCGCTGGAACACCACCTGGCCGCGGACGACGGTCACATCGGCCCGACCCCGGAGCGCCCGTCCGGTGAACGGCGTGTTCCGGCTCTTGGAGTAGAACTCCTCCGGTCGGACCGTCCACGGCGCCGTTGGATCGAGCACCGCCACGTCCGCCGCCGCGCCTGGCGCCAGGGTGCCGCCCGGCAGGTTGAAGATGCGGGCCGGCATGACGCTCATCCGCAGCACCAGGTCCGGGAGCGAGACCAGGCCGCTCTCGACCAGCTCGGTCACGGCAAGCCCCAACGCCGTCTCCAGCCCGATGATGCCGTTGGGCGCGTCGTCGAACTCCCGCTCCTTGGCGTCGTAATGATGCGGCGCGTGGTCGGTACAGATGACGTCGATGGTGCCGTCGCGGAGCCCCTGGCGGACCGCCTCGCGGTCCTCGGGCTCGCGCAGCGGCGGGTTCATCTTGGCGTTCGTGTTGTACCCCTCGCACGCCTCGTGGGTGAGGGTGAAGTGGTGGGGACAGGCCTCCGCCGTGACCCGCAGGCCCTGCTCCTTGGCCCGACGGATCAACTCCACCGAGCCGCGGGTGGACATGTGGCACAGGTGGACGTGGCCGCCGGTCAGCTCTGACAGGAGGATGTCCCGCGCGACCATGATCTCCTCGGCCGCGGCGGGAATGCCCTTGAGCCCGAGCCGGGTCGAGACCAGCCCCTCGTGCATTGCCCCACCGGCCGACAGGGTCGGATCCTCGCAATGGTCGGCGACGGGAATGCCGAAGGTGCGGGCGTATTCGAGCGCGGTGCGCATGAGGTGGCTGGAGACCACCGGCTTGCCGTCGTCGCTCACGGCCACCGCACCCGCGCCCACCAGCTCCCCGAACTCGGCGAGCTGCTGGCCCTTCTGGCCCAGCGAAATCGCGCCGATGGGGTAGACCCGCGCCTTGGCGGCCCGCTGCGCCTGGCTCACGATGAAGCCCACCGCCGCCTGATTGTCGGTCACCGGATCGGTGTTGGGCATGGCACAGACCGCCGAGAAGCCGCCGGCGGCCGCCGCCATAGCTCCGGTCGCGACGGTCTCGACGTCCTCCTGGCCCGGCTCGCGGAGGTGCACGTGCAGGTCGATCAGTCCGGGACAGACGACCTTACCGCCGGCCTCGAGCACCAGCGCGTCGTCCGGTCGCCCCAGATCCCGGCCGCTGGCCTGCACCTTCCCGTCGGCGAGATAGAGGTCGGCCACCTCGTCGGTCCCGCGCGAGGGGTCGAGGATCCGACCGCCGCGAATGAGGATGGGGCGCACTACCGAGTCCTCCGCTTGGTCGGCCCGCTCACGCGTCCCCTCCGCCGTGCGCCCAATCCGGCGACCCGCCGGCGAGCAGGTAGAGCACCGCCATCCGGACCGCCACGCCGTTGGTCACCTGGGGGAGGATCACGCTGTGGGGACCGTCGGCCACGTCGCTGTCGATCTCCACGCCCCGGTTCATCGGACCCGGGTGCAGGATCAGCAGGTCCTTGGGAGCCCGGGCCAGCCGCTCGGTGGTGACGCCGAAGACGCGGTTGTATTCCCTGAGGGAGGGAAGGAAACCCGACTGCATGCGCTCGAGCTGCAGCCGGAGCACGTTGAGCGCGTCGGCCCACTGGATCGCGTCTTCGATGCGCGGCAGGATGGTGACTCCGAGCTCGTGCACGTTCCGGGGCAGCAGCGTGGCCGGTCCGCACACGCCCACCTGGGCGCCCATCTTGAGCAGCCCCCAGATGTTGCTCCGGGCCACCCGGCTGTGCAGAATGTCGCCGCAGATCGCGACCTTGAGCCCCTCCAGCCGCCCGAACCGGTCGCGCAGCGTCAACATGTCGAGCAGGCCCTGGGTCGGATGCTCGTGCTTGCCGTCGCCGGCATTGATCACGTTGCTGCGGATCCGCTGCCCCAGAAACTGGGCCGCGCCCGAGGCGCCGTGACGGATCACCACCATGTCGATGCGCATCGCCTCGAGGTTCCTGGCGGTGTCCACCAGGGTCTCGCCCTTGCTCACAGAGCTCCCGGCCGTGGCCACGTTCACGGTATCGGCGCTCAGCCGCTTCTCGGCGAACTCGAAGCTGATCCGGGTCCGGGTGCTGGCCTCGAAGAAGAGGTTGACGATGGTCTTGCCCCGGAGTGCCGGGACCTTCTTGATGGGCCGCTCGCTGACTTCCTTGAACGGCTCCGCGGTATCGAGAATGAGGCGAAGCTGATCGGCGCCGAGCTCCTCCAGGCCGACCAGGTCCTTCCCCAGGCTGGGAGCGCCGCTCATCCCCCGCCCCGAACCAGCTCGACGCCGTCGCGCTCGTCGAGCTCGGACACCAGCACGTCCACCCGGTCGCCCGGGCCGGCGGTGAGCGCGGTGCCGACGATGTCGGCCTGAATGGGGAGCTCCCGGCCGCCGCGGTCGATCAGCACGCAGAGCAGGATCCGCCGGGGTCGGCCGAAATCGGCGCACTCGTCCAGCGCGGCGCGGACGGTCCGGCCGGTGTAGAGCACGTCGTCCACGATCACCACGGTCTTGCCGTCGAGGTTGGGAAGGCTGGTCTCGCCGACCACCGGGCGGGGGCCGATGGATTGGAGGTCGTCGCGGTAGAGGGTGATGTCGAGCTTGCCGAGCGCCACGCCGGGACCTTCGGCCTCCTCGATCAGACGCCGGAGGCGGCCGGCCAGTTCGACACCGCGCCGCTGGATCCCGACCAGCACCAGCTTCTCGGTGCCGTGCGCCCGTTCCACGATCTCGGTGGCCATGCGCGCGAGGGTACGGGCGAGCGCGCGCTCGTCCAGAAGAGAGGTGCGGGTGGTCATCGGGGCGGGAAGGTAGGACGCCCGGCCGCGCGGGCGCAAGGGCGTCGGGCTCTACTCCACCGCGCGGAGCAGCGGCTGGCTCGACACCGGGGGCCCGGCGTCGTCCAGCGCACGGTCCACCCCGCTCGCCGTGATCGCCAGCATGCCGTTCTCCAGCCGGTGGAGCCAGCCGTTTTCCTTCAGGTACCAGATGTGGAACTTGATGTGATCCTCGGGGCAGCCCAGCAGGCGCTCGAGGTCGTACACGCCGACCCCTGGATGGTCCGGGTCGTGCCGGCGGGAGGCGTAGAAGATCTGCAGGATGGCGGACCGGATCCGGCGGTCGGCCGCGACCTCATCCGACACCGTGGCCTGATCGAAGATCCGCCACCGCCCTTCCCGCTGGGCCTCGTAGCCGGCGTCGTACACCGCACGGCTCTCGGGGTCGGAGAGGATCCGGAACGACTCGACCAGCTGCTTGAACCGGTCGGCGTCGCCGCTTTCGCTGTTGTCGGGATGGTATCGCTTGGCCAGATAGCGGAAGACGCGCTGAATGGTCTCCTGGTCCGCACGGGAGGAGACCTGCAGCACTTCGTAGTGGTCGGCGCCGGACGAGTCGGCCACGCTGGCTCGGAGAAGGGGTCGCGTGCAAGCCATCAAGCCCCGTGCCACGGGGCAGCTCGTTGCCGGTCCGGGTGCTGCGGTGCTTAAGGTACCCGAACTGTGACGCTGCACCAGGGTGCACTGTGGCCCCCCGGCCACGCCTGTCGGGGCGGTAGGGCCCGCTAGGGGGTGGGCGTCGGGCGAGCGGCCAGCATCTCAGCCACCTGGCGGACCAGCTCCTCGGGAGGGAACGGCTTCCGCAGCAGCGGCCAGGGCGGGCCTTCGGCAGGCTGTGGGTCGGGATGGACGTGGCCCGAGATCAGCAATACCGGAAGGCTCGGGTGATCTGCACGGAGTCGCTGGGCCAGCTGGTGGCCGTCCATCCGGGGCATGCCGAGGTCGGTGACCACCAAGTCAGGTGGACTCGGTCGTTGCCGGACCAGATCGAGCGCCTCCTGCCCGTCCGTGGCCTCCAGGGTGGCGTATCCCGCTTCATCCAGCGCCCGCACCGTCATGCGTCTGACGGTCTCGTCGTCCTCGACCACCAGCACGGTGGCGCCCCCCGGCGGCGGGCCTCCCGCGTCCGCGCCGCTCGTTCCGGCGCTGGCGGCAGGCGCCGCCGCGATTGGCAGGCGGAGGGTGAAGACCGAGCCGCGGCCGGGCTCGGAGTCGGCCTGAATCTGGCCTCCGACCTGGGCGACGATGCCGTGCACCACCGAAAGCCCGAGACCGGTGCCCTGCCCGATCTCCTTGGTCGTGAAGAACGGCTCGAAGGCCCGCCGCAGTGTCTGCTGGTCCATCCCGACCCCGGTGTCGCGCACGGTGAGGAACGCCGTCTGGCCGTTTCTACCGGTCTCGATGGTGACCTGGCCGCCCTCAGGCATCGCGTCGCGCGCGTTCAGGGTCAGGTTGAGGAGCACCTGCTCGAGCTGGTGGCGGTCGGCCCTCACCGGGCCGGCCTGCTCGCCCAGACGGAGCACCAACTCCTGCGTTTCGGCCAGAGAACGCCTGAGGAGCGGCTCCGCCGAATCCACCAGCCCGTTGAGGTCCACGTTCT
>DASSML010000500.1:0-2255 GCA_035688895.1 Gemmatimonadales bacterium | reverse complement strand
CACTACTCGGTCCCGAGGAAGCATGGAAAAGATCATCAAGGCCGCGGTCGAGCGCGGCGCCTCCGACCTGCATATCAAGGCGGGCGATGTCTTCCGGGCCCGGATCAACGGCAAGCTGGTGGCGCTCACCAAGCAGCGGCTCACCCCCGATCAGACCCGGGCCATCGCGCTCAAGCTGATCAGCAGCGAGGAAGACCGCGCCCGGGTGGACCGGCTGCGCGACTTCGACTGCTCCTGGGGCATGCCGGGAGTCGGCCGCTTCCGGGTCAACGTGCTGCGCCAGCGCTCCTCGTTCATGATCGTGATGCGGGTGATCCCGTTCACCGTGCCGACCCTGGAGTCCCTCCGACTGCCGGCCGCGCTGGAGCAGCTCGCCGAATCGGAGCGCGGGCTGGTGCTGGTGACCGGCGTGAGCGGCAGCGGCAAGAGCTCCACGGTCGCGGCCCTGGTCCACCACATCAACCGCACCCAGCACAAGCACGTGGTCACCATCGAAAACCCGATCGAGTTCCTCCATCGCGACCTGAGCTGCTCCATCACCCAGCGCGAGGTCGGGGTCGACACCGAGAGCATGGTGGTCGGGCTTCGCGCCGCGCTGCGGCAGGACCCCGATGTCGTGGTGCTGGGCGACCTGCCCGATCCCGAGACCGTCGATACCGCCATCAAGGCGGCGGAGACCGGTCATCTGGTGATCGCCACCATGCCGACCCCGGACGTGGTTACCAGCGTTGACCGGATCGTCGCCACGTTTCCCCGGGAGGAGCGGGAGATCGGGCGCATGCGCTTCACCGAGGCGCTCCGTGGGGTGGTCTCGCAGCAGCTCCTCCCCGAGCAGGACGAGAAGGGACGGGTGCCAGCGGTCGAGATCCTCCTCGCGACGCCGGCGGTGCGCGAAGTACTGCGCGACGGGGCGCGGGTGGGCGACGTCCGCACGCTCATGGCCGACGGGCGCAAGCAGCTCGGCTCCCAGACCTACGAGCAGCACGTGTCCGACCTGATCGAGGCGGGAACGATCAGCGCCGAAACCGCGAAAGCGGCCTCCGCGGCGTCGGCGCGCCCCGCCGGGGGCAAGCGCGGAGCCAAGGGCGGCGGCTGACCCCCAGATGGCCGACGCCCGGCTCACGATCGGCCGCGTGCTGGCCGGCCCCCGCGAGGCCGGGACACCGGCCGCCGAGGCGGCGCGCCGGCTCGTCACCGAGCACCTTGAGGCGCTCGGCTACCGGGTTACCCTCCAGCGGTTCCGTTTCCACCCCTCCGGCCTCCTGGGCTTTCCGCTGCTCGGGGCCGGCCTCGTCTTCACCAGCCTGCTCGAGATCCCGCTGCTCGTCCTCCCGGGCGTCCCCGGCTGGGGTGCCCTCGCCGTCTGGCTGGCCGGCGCGGCGGGCAGCACCCTGTTGGGTCTCGGCGTAGGCGTCGGCTGGTTGCCCCTGGGAGAGTCCCGCGAGGATGCCAACCTGATCGCGGTGCGCGGCGACGCTCCCGTGATCCGCTGGGCCGTCGCCCACCTCGACACCAAGGCGCAGGTCCAGAGCATGGCCGGGCGTCTGGTCGCGGTCTGGGTCGTCGTGCTCGCGGCTCTGGTGCTGACCGGGCTGGCGGCGGCCCGGCTCGCGGGACCGCTGGCGTGGTCGCCGGCGGTGGCTGGACTGCTGCTCGCGTTTGCGGCCGGCGCGCTGGCCGGCCGAGGCCGGCTGCGCGGAACCTCGGTTGGGGCCCGGGACAACGGGAGCGGGGTGCTCGCGGCGCTGGCGTTCGCGGAAACGAGCCGCGATGCGGCGATCGGGATCTGCATCACCGGGGCGGAGGAATTCGGAATGGTGGGGGCCCGGGTCTTCGCTGCCGGGCTCGGATCCGAGGTCTCGGCCGCAGAGGTGCTCAACTTCGATACCCTCGACCAGGAAGGCGACCTCTACGTGGTGGCGCACGACCGGCGCGGGGCCGAGCTCGCCGCCCGTGTGGAGCCGCGCCTGCGGGGGCTGGGACCGAGAGTCCGCCGTCGCCGGCTGCCGGTCGGCATCCTGGTCGACAGTCTGCCGCTCGCGCGCGCCGGGGCCCGCGCGGTAACGCTGGGTCGCCTGACCTGGCGGACCGCGCGGCTCATCCACACCCCCGGCGACCGGCCCGAAGGACTCTCGCTCGACCTCGCGGAGGCGGTCGGACGCGCGCTCGCCGCGAATTGACCTTTGCCGTGGGCGTGCATACGTTTGCCCGAGGATTCAGGAGCCCCGCGAGGGGCTCTTTTTCGTTGAGCGGGG
>DASSML010000499.1:0-2510 GCA_035688895.1 Gemmatimonadales bacterium | reverse complement strand
CGGACAGTTGGTTGAGAATCGGAACGATGCCACCGCCGAACTCCTCCACTTCGGTGAAGGTGTGCTCCTCCCCGCCGCGATTGACCGCCATCAGGGTCTGTCCCACCTTCGCGTGCACCACTGAAGGGGCGAAGTGCCACGCTTTCATGATGCCGTGCTTGCCGAGCTGGTTGATGAACTTGTCGAACAGGAACCCGCCGTTACGCAGGCAATCGACTCCGGCTGCCCCGAAGCTGGCCGGGTCGCAGGCATCCTTCATGTTGATGAGCCGAACGTCGGCCCCGCCGTGCACACCGCCCGCCTGAGCGACGTCGGGACGGATGTCGGCACGGGTCTCCGGCTCGGAGGGAGTGTCACACGCGGCTGCCAGCAGGGACGCGAGCGCCACCGCGATGAACGTAGGACGGCACATGGTGCACCTCCTTGAAAAGCCGTCAGCGCCCAACATTGCGGCGTGCACGATAGGGGTCTTGGCTTCCCAAAGGGATCTTGTAGCGGTGTAGCTGGGCCGAACGGCCCATGGCGGCCCGCCGATGGCCGGGAGCCGGGAATGGAAGAAGCCTCGCATCCACCTGGGATGGCGAGGCTTCAGAGTCTGGCCCTGTGACACCATCGTGCTGAGCGCTACTTGGCCGCCATGCCATCCTCGCCGGCGAGCTTGCCGTCGCGGACGATTGCGCTGCCGTCCACCTCGGCGGTGGCGCTCGCCAGGTGGGTGAACAGTGCGAACCCCATATTGATGTCTCCGCCTGCCCAGGCGTTGTCGCCCACCACGACGGTCACCATACCCGCCCGGGTCCACGCGTGGATCGGCTTGTCGGGTGGCAGCTTCAATCCGGGATTGATGCCGAAGTCCAGGACGCTCAGGACATCCTTCCCGCGTCCCGCGGCGTCGTACTCGGCCTGGAACGCCTCGAGTCCCGACTTGGCCGTTATCGAGGCCACCTTTCCCTTCTTGAACTCAAGCCGGAGACCTTCGACCCGCTTCCCGCCGTAGACGTCCTCGTCCACGACAAGGACGCCTTCGGCGGAGCCCGGTGCTGGAATCAGGTACACCTCCCCCGCCGGCAACCAGACCGTGGTCGCGGGCCCTCCGCGGCGCCGATCCTCGGCCGAGATGATCCCGTCGCTCACGAATACCGGCCGCCCGGTTACCCGGACCCTCAGGTCTGTCCCATTCGGAGCGGTGACGTGTACTTCGTTCCCGGCCGCGACCAGCTGACGGATCGCCTCACCGGTCCGCTGGAGCTGCTCGTAGTCGACATTGAGCCCTCCGTAGAGGATCTCCGCGAGATCCCGGCGGGAAACCCCGACCTGCTCGGCACGCTCGGCACTCGGGTACAGCCCGCTGCCCAGCCAGACCGAGCGTACACCGCGCTTGCGCAGGAGGGCCAGCACGGCGCCGTCCGCCCGCTTCCGGGCTTCGATCCGCGCCGGCGGGACGCCTTCCAGTGTCCGCTGCTCGCCGGACTCCGTCCCGATGATGACGTCGACGATCCCCGCGAGTCTGAGGTTCGCCGCGGGGGAAATGGTGTCGAACGCGGCGGGCACCTCGTCGTACAGCCGCCGCCGAAGTCGCTCGGTCCCTACCGTGAGCAGCGGCCATGCCCCCCGCCGCTGGACCTCCACGGCCAGGTCCTCCAGGAGTGGAAGATCCTCGTCCCGGCCGATGAGCCAGACGACTTCGCCGGTCTGCACCCCCGCCACCTGCCCGACCACCTTTTCCGCCACCGGGCGGTAGTCCCGCTCTGCTGTCGGTTCCAGGTTTCCCGCCGGCTGCGCCGGAGCCGAGTCTTGCACCGCTCGCGTTGTTCGGCTCGCCACCGGGGCCTCCGCTCTGCGATCCGAGCATCCCACCAGGGCGGCGGACAAGCCGGCGACGAGCAGCAAGCACGCGGATCGACCCGCGGCCGGATGCCTGGGTTTGGCCCCACTCGATCTCAGTCCCGATGCCATGGACAACTGGTGTGCTCCCTCAGCGTGACCCGGTCACGGAGCTCCGTCGACGTGTCCCAAAGTACCAGATCGTACCGGCACTTGTCGAAATGGACGCGGCCAAGCGCTCCTTGCGCACAGCGGGCGTGACGGGGATTCGGCAGGGGAGCCGGCCATCAGGTTCCGAGCTTGGACAGGATCACCTTGGCGACCGCGGTCGCCAATTCAGAGGTCTTGTCCTGGCCGGGCGCGACCACCTCGAACGTCCGACCGCCGCCCCCGAACACGACCGTGGTATAGAGACCGTCCGGTCGGCGGACGGCTATGCACGCCTCATCGCCGACGCCGCTCAACGGCGCGCTCTCGGGTGTCAGCCGGCATTGATCGCTGACCGGGAGCACGTTGAAGAAGACAAAGAGACTGGTGCCGGTCGTGCCGCGGGCATCCTGATAATGGCACCCTGAATCGTCGTTCCTCTGTTGGACCAGTGACTTGCCCATGATCCTCTCCGCGTCGGCCTGTGGCACCAGGTCGCACAATTTCTGCGGCAGGGCCACTTGAGCTTGCGGCGAGCT
>DASSML010000498.1:0-3660 GCA_035688895.1 Gemmatimonadales bacterium | reverse complement strand
GGCGCGGGCTGCTCGCGGGCGAGCTGACGGCCCAGCTCCCGGCGGACCCGGTCCACCGACTCGCCGAAGACCGTGCTGTCCGGCCGCGCGAAGTACACCAGCTCGAACACGCAGCGGCTCACCGGCCGGTGGGCCAGGCGGGGTAGCTCGGTGACTCGGCCGTCCTCGATCCGAACGAACTCGCCGGGTTGCAGCTCGCAGGCCATCGAGGCGCCTAACAGGTCGAGGGCGCAGGTCTCCGACGCGATCACCATCCCGGTCCCCAGCCGGCCCAGCACCAGGGGACGGAAGCCGCGGCTGTCCACCACGGCGTAGAGGGTGCGCCCGGCGCTGACCACCAGGCTGTAGGCGCCCTCCACCTGCTCCAGCGCGTCCCGGATCTGGTCCTCGACGGTCTCGGCCTCCGAGCGGGCGATCAGGTGCACCAGCACCTCGGTGTCCGAGGAGGTGGTGAAGATGGCGCCCTTTTCCACCAGGTCGCGCTTGATTTCCGCGGCGTTGGTCAGGTTGCCGTTGTGGGCGATGGCGAGGGTGCCGCAGCGGGTGTTGACGCTGCACGGCTGCGCGTTGGCCAGGACGGTGCTGCCGGTGGTGGAATACCGGGTGTGGCCCACGGCGACGTCACCGGGGAGCCGGCCCAGAATGGGGTCGTCGAAGTTCTCCGAGACCAGTCCCATGCCGCGGTGCGCCCGGGCCATCCCGTCCCGATCCACCGCCACGATGCCGGCGCTCTCCTGCCCCCGGTGCTGCAGGGCGTAGAGACCGAGATAGGTGAGCCGAGCCGCCTCGGGAATGCCGGACACGCCGATGATGCCGCACATGCTGCTATGCTCCCGTCGAGCGATCCGCGTCGGGCTGCCGCATCCGACGGGGAATCGCCTCGAAATATGTCTGCCGCAGCGAACCGATGCCCCAACTGAACAGCCGGCCGCCGGCGCGGAGTTCCAGCGAGCCGCCGACCGGGCCCACCCGGCCCGCTTCGAACGCGGGCACGTCGTGCTCGCGACAGAGGGCCAGCAGGGTGCCGGCCTCGCCGGCGGCGCAGGACACCACGACCCGGCCCGTGTCCTCTCCGTAGAGCAGCGCCTCGAGCGGGACGTCAGGCGCGTAGCCGTCGAGGCCGATCGCGGCGCCGCAACCGCCGGCGGCGTACGGGCCGCCGATCGCCGCCTCGGCCAGGGCCACGAGGAGACCGCCCTCGGCGCAATCGTGGGCCGACCGGAGCAGGCGCCGATCGGCCGCCGCGACCAGGAGCCGCTGGAGACGCGTCTCGGCATCGAGATCGACCGGCGGCACCGGGCCGCCGATGAACCCGCGGAGCTCGGCCCAGTACGCGGACCCGCCCAGCTCGCCCCGCGTTGCGCCCAACAGCACGATGGCGTCGCCGTCGGCGGCGAAGTGGCTCGGCACGCGCCGGTCCACCTGCTCCAGCAGGCCGATCATGCCGACGGTGGGCGTGGGATCCACGGCCCCCATCGGGCTCTCATTGTAGAACGAGACGTTGCCGCCGGTCACCGGAGTGGCGAATGCCCGACACGCGTCGGCGATCCCGCGACATGCCTCGCGGAACTGGAAGAACACCTCGGGCTTCTCGGGGTTGCCGAAGTTGAGGCAATCGGTGATGCCGAGCGGGCGTGCGCCGGTGCAGGCGACGTTCCGCGCCGCTTCGGCCACGACCGCCTTGCCTCCCTCGTACGGATCGAGGGCGACCAGCCGGTTGTTGCAGTCCACGCTGACGGCCACCCCGAAGCCGGTGCCCGGAACGCGGAACACGCCCGCGTCGCCGCCCGGGCCCAGTACAGTCGAGGCCTGCACCGTGGAGTCGTACTGCTCGTAGACCCAGCGCTTGCTCGCGATGTTGGGTGCGTCGAGCAGGGCCGGCAGCGCGGCCTCGAGATCGAGCGGCGTCTCGGCCGGGGGGCGGGCGGCCCGGCGAGCCACCGCGTCGGCCGCTTCCTTCGCCTCGGGATCGTAGATGGGGCAGTCGTCCACCAGGCGCTGTCCTGGAATCGCCGCGACGACCTGGCCATGGTGCCGCACCCGGAAGACCCCGTCGTCCGTGACCCGCCCGATGGACGTCGCCGAAAGCTCCCACCGGGCGCACACCGCCTCGACCTCGGCCACCCGGGCGGGCTCGGCGACGACCAGCATGCGCTCCTGGCTCTCGCTCAACAGGATCTCGTACGGTGTCATCCCCTCTTCACGGGTGGGGACCAGCCCGGTGTCGATCTCGACGCCGACGCCGCCGCGCGCGGCCATTTCCGCGCTGGAGCTGGTGAGCCCCGCCGCTCCCATGTCCTGGATCGCGACGATGAGGCCCGAGGTGATGAGCTCGAGGCTCGCCTCGAGGAGCAGCTTCTCGGTGAACGGGTCGCCCACCTGTACCTGGGGCCGCCGCGCCTCGCTCTTCTCCGACAGCTCCTCGGAGGCGAAGCTGGCGCCGTGGATCCCGTCGCGACCGGTCCGTGCGCCGACGCAGAGGAGCACGTTGCCCACGCCATGCGCCGCGGCCCGGATCAGGTCGTCTTCCCGGAGCAGGCCGACACACATGGCATTCACCAGCGGATTGCCGGTGTATCCCGCCGCGAAGCCGACCTCGCCGCCCAGCGTCGGCACTCCGACGCAGTTGCCGTAGTCGCCCACCCCGCGCACTACCCCGGCGAAGAGGTAGCGGTTCCGGGGAAGGTCGAGCGGACCGAACCGCAGGCTGTTGAGGACCGCGACGGGGCGCGCGCCCATGGTGAACACGTCACGCAGGATGCCGCCGACCCCGGTCGCCGCTCCCTGGTAGGGCTCGACCGCCGAGGGATGGTTGTGCGACTCGATCTTGAACGCCACCGCCCAGCCGTCCGGCAGGCGCAGGACCCCGGCGTTCTCGCCCGGACCCTGGACCACGTGCGGTCCGGTGGTGGGGAAGGTCTTGAGAATCGGCTTGGAGTGCTTGTAGCTGCAGTGCTCCGACCAGAGCGCCGAAAACACGCCCAGCTCGGTGAGCGTGGGCGTGCGGCCGAGCAGCTCCAGAATGCGCTCGTACTCCAGCTCGTTGAGGTTGTGCTCGCGCACCACCTCGGGGGTGACCGGACGCTCGCCGGCGAAGGAGGTCGCCTCGGGGGCGCCGGCCACCGCGGGGCTGCTCACGTACCGGTCCTCCGCCGCTTGGCGCCCAACGTCTTGAATGCGTCGGAGAGCACCCGGGTGAGCAGTGCGGGGTGCTCCTCGTGGACGACCTGGGCGAGCTCACCGGCGTCGAGCCACACCCCGCCACAATGGGGACAGGTCTCGATCTGGACTCCGTGGAACTGGGTGCTGGTGAGGTCGTACCCGTCCTTGGGGCACTTCATGTAGTGGGTCTTCCGCTCCGACTCCAGCGCGGCGGCCTCCTCGAGGCTCCGCTGCTTGCGCAGGATCTCGGCGTTCTGCTGGGCGAAGTATCCGCCCTCGTTGCGACTGGGCTTCTCGGTACTCATCGCTTGGACACTTTCCGAAGAGGAGACTGGGGCCGGCGGGCCACCATGGAGGTGAAGAACCCGAGCCCGTCGGTGCACCCCACGGCCGGATCGGCCGCGCGCTCGGGGTGGGGCATGATCCCCACCACCGTGCCGGCCGCGTTGCAGATCCCGGCGATGTGATTGGCCGACCCATTGGGATTGGGCTGGAGCG
>DASSML010000497.1:0-12894 GCA_035688895.1 Gemmatimonadales bacterium | reverse complement strand
ATCGGAACCTGATGCTGGGGCGGGCTCGGTGGCGGAGGACATCGGACGAGCTCCTGGAGCGGGTGCTCCCAATGATATCTAGAAGCGGGCGCAGGCGGCGAGACGCTCGCGCAGGACCGCCTCCTGGTGAAAGCGGCGGATGTACTCCTCGGTCAGGGCGCGCACCGCCTCTCGGGACGCCTGGTCGCCGGGATGCAGCAGGGTCAACACCTCGGTGTGCTCGCGCTCGACGACCCCGCTCTCGCCTCGCCAGTGACCCTCGGCTTCGACGACGGTGAATCCCGCGGGAAAGCGCGGCGTCACAACCGAATCGAGGTCGGCCTCCCACTCGGCGTCGCTCACCGTGCCGCCGTCCGGCCGGTTGCGGCCGAAGTAGACCACATCGCGCACCATGGCGGTGTCGCCTGGCTCACACCGGAGCGCGGTCGTGACCGAGGCGGAGGCCGGGGTCGGGTCGGCCTTGGGGGTGACGGCCGGGGCGCAAGCGGCAACCGCCAACAGGGCGAGGAGCAGAACGGGTTCTGGGCACGACAGGTCAGGCATTACGGATGCTCCTGGGCGGGCGCAGGCCGCGGTGGCGGGGGCCGCGCCGGAGAGAAGGTGCCCGTCAGACCGCCGATCCGCCAGCAGACCCCCGGGGCCCGGATCGGTGTGATCTGCGACCTAGTCCCCCTCCCGGACATCCCCGTAGGTTCGCGGATCAGGATGAGACAGCACCACCCGCACCGGGAGCACAGGCATGAACAGGATTCTCTTCTTGGCAGCGGCCGCGGCGACGATCGTGGCCTGCCATAACCGGACCGAAGACCAGGCGGGCCCCGCGCCGAGCGCGGCAGACACCGCCGCGACGACGCACGTCATCGACTCGACCCGCACCGGCCCGCCGGGCACCGCGGGCCGTCCGGGTGCCGCAACCGTCACCCCGGACAGCGTGGGGATTCCCGACAGTGCCGCCAGGGTGGACACGGTCTCCACCAGTCCGTCGCCGACGTCGGCCCCCCAGGACACCCTGGGTCCCCGCAGCGACAGCACCATGACCGACACGACGAGCCACTAATGAAAGCGAGCCTTCTGCTCGGGCTCGTCGCCGTGCTCGCGGGCTGCGGCGGACGCCGCAGCGGCCAGCCCAGCCCCGAGAGCACGCCGGCGATGGACAGTGCGATGACGGCGATACACGACAGCGGCAGCACGACGGACAGCACCGTCAGGGATACTACGCCCTGAGATCGCCGTACCGGGACGGTCAACGAGCCGGAACATGTTCGTCATGTTCCGGCTCGTTTCTTTCACCCTCGCTCCACGCGGGCGCCCCGCCCTAGTAGTCGTACCAGTCCACGAACGCCGCCCGCCGGTCGGCCGAGTAGTCCACCTCCACCAGCGACGCGGTCTCCTGGGTTCTCCCGGCAGAGTAGCAGATCCGCTGGACGGCCGACCCGAGCCGTTCCAGGCGGCGGGCCGAGACATCGTCGCAGCCCTTCCAGGTCCATTCCCGGGTCGGATCCAGCAACTCGCCGAGGCCATCGCGGAACTCCTTCGACACGAAGCGGGAGAGTCCCGGGGTGAGCCGGGCGGCACCGCGCCCCGACGAGATCTCCCGCAGCAAGTCGGGGATTGCCTGCGGCGGCGGGGTACCTGACGGCGGCTCCGGAATTACCTGCGGCGGACGCAGGGAAGGCTCGAGGATGCCGGCGACGGCGAGGGTGATGGCCTCGGGCCTGGCCTCGGCCAGGTTGGCCATGGCGATCACCGTGAGGTTCTGCTCGGGGTAGCGCTGGATGCTGGTCTTGAATCCCTGCCACGAACCGGTGTGGCCGATGCGGGGAAAGCCGCGCTGCTGATCGAGCGACCAGCCGAAGCCGTAGGGATAGGTCCCGCCGTCGTTGAGCCGCACCGGGGTCCAACTCTGCCGCAGGCCCTCGGCGCCGGGAAAACGGAGATGGTTGAGCCCCACTGCCCACCGGGCCAGGTCGAGCACCGTGAGATAGAGCGAGCCGTCGGCCGTGGTGTTGAGCGACGGCGCCACCCATTCCTGGTGCTCGAGCCGTCCCTCGATCAGCCGATAGCCGTCGGCACGGTTGGGGACGATGTCGCTCTCCGAGATGATGCGCGCGGTCCGCATGCCCAGCGGGCCGAACACCTGCGAGCGGAGCAGATCGCCGTAGAAGGTGCCGGTGATCCGGTGGATGATGACGCCAAGCAGGAGGTACCCGGTGTTGCTGTAGCTCCACCGCGCGCCGGGCTCGAACAGCGGGGGTAGCCTGGCGGCGAGCCGGACCAGATCGTCCTCGGTATAGTCGCGCCGGTAGTCGAGCGTGCTGTCGGCGTAGTCGGGAATCCCGGAGGTGTGGGTGAGGAGCTGGCGCACCGTGATCCGGCCCCATCGCGACGGCCCCTCGGGGAGCCAGCGGCTGATCGGGTCGTCGAGCGCGAGGCGGTTGTCCGCGACCAGCCGGAGCACCAGCGCCGAGGTGAACTGCTTTCCCACCGATCCGGACTGGTAGATGGTGCTGTCCGAGGCGGGCACGTGATGCTCGACGTTGGCCTCGCCCCAGCCGCGTGCGAGGATGATGCTGTCGCCCCGAAGCACCGCCATCGAGAGTCCCGGAATCCGCTGCCGCGCCATCTCGCTCCGCACGTACCGGTCGATCGAATCGATCGGAGCAGGGGATGATGCTGTCTGGACGGCGACGGCGAGGAGGATCGAGAGGAGCGGCGCGGGCATGGGTTGACTTTCGGTATTTCTTCGGTTACGATGGAGCGAGGCTTTTCGGGGATGGGCGCAATGATACGGGTGCCGGATCTGGAGCAGAAGCTCGGCGCACTCATGACGCTGGCCACGGCGGACAGGGAGGGGTTGCCGCCCCGACTGCGCCACGCCGAGGACGCCGGGGCGCTGCGGCCGCTCAACATCCGGACTCTCCAGACCGGACCCGGCGTGCGCACCTCGCTGTTGCGCATCCTCATGACCAACGCCTGCACCTTCAACTGCCACTACTGTCCCATGCGGCGCGATCGGAACATGCCGCGCACGCTGCTCAAGCCCGAGGAGCTGGTCCGCATCTTCCTCGATGCCCGGCAGCGGGGCTGGGTCCAGGGCCTCTTCATCACCACCGGGATTCCGGGCCGCCCGGTGCATGTGATGGACGATCTGATCCGCGCCCTCGAGCTGCTCCGCCGCACCCATCGGTTCGGCGGCTACATCCACGTCAAGCTGGTGCCGGGTGCGGAGGCGGCGCAGATCGAACGGGTCACCGCGCTCGCCAGCCGGGTCTCGCTCAATTTCGAGGCTCCCTGTGGCGCCAGTCTGGCCCGCATCGCGCCGGACAAGAGCTTCGAGACCACCCTGGGGGACTTCGAGCAGGTGCGGGGCCTGGTGGTTCAGGAGAGGGAAGAGCGGGCCCACGGCCGGCCCGCCGATCCACTGCAGCCTGGCGGCGCGTCGGGAATGACCATGCAGTTCGTGGTCGGGGCCAGCCCCGATACCGACCGGGGGATTCTGTCCACCGTCACCCGGCTACGCGCGGCGGGCGGCGTCCACCACGCCCACTTCAGCGCCTTTCGACCCATCAGCGACACGCCGATGGAGCATGAACCCGCCACTCCGGTTCTGCGGGAGCACCGGCTGTACCAGGCGGAGTATCTGCTTCGCACTTACGGGTTCGCGGCCGACGAAGTGGTCTACGGCCCCGAGGGGAATCTTCCTCTCAATGTCGACCCCAAGAGCGCGTGGGCGCTCTCCCATCCCGAGCGCTTTCCGGTCGAGGTCACCACGGCCTCATCGGAGGAGCTGCTGCGGGTACCCGGCATCGGACCCGTGGCCGCCGGCCGCATTGTCGAGCAGCGCGCGGACAATCGCTTTCGCGGGCTCGGCGATCTCGGCCGGCTGGGTGTGGTCACCAACCGGGCGGGCGGGTTTCTCACATTGAGGGGCCGGCGCCTTCAGACCGCACGATGGACCGAGCAGCTTGGCTTCTGGGCTCCGGAGGACGAAGTCGGCACCCACCACGTGGTCTACAGTGTGAGTCCCGGCACCTTCCGCTGACCTCCGGCGCGGGGCGCTCGCTCCGCCGCCTATCTTCCAACCATGCATGTGATCGTTGTCGGGGCCGGCCTTGCCGGGCTCTCCGCCGCGGGCGCCCTCCTGGAGGGAGGATGCGACGTGACCGTGCTCGAGGCACGCGATCGCATCGGCGGCCGGGTCTTCCCCGACGGGATGACGGCCGGTGTGCCGGTCGAGCTCGGGCCGGAATGGCTGTCCGCGGACGGCGAGCTGCACGACCTCTTCGTCCGCGCCGGCGCGCGACTGGTGCCCGCCCAGGGAGCGCGTTGGCGGCGCCGAGGCGACCGCTGGGAGAACCAGGACGATCTCGCCGACCGGAACGCGAACCTGATCGAGCGGATCCGCCGGCTGCCCGGTCCCGACCGCAGCCTGGTGGATGCACTGGCGGAGTGCTGTGCCGACGCGTCGGACGACGATCGCACCCGCCTGGTGGGCTACGTCCAGGGTTTCCACGCCGCTGACCCCGCGATCTTGAGCGCCCGCTGGCTGGGCGAAGTCGAGGCCAATCAGCCGGCGGAGGACAGCGACCTGCGCTCACTGGATGGCACGGCGCCGACGCTGCGCGCCCTGGCCACCGAGCGGGTGAAGGATGCGACGCGACTCGGCACCGAGGTCGTCGGCCTTCGCTGGCGTAGGGGCCGGGTGGAGGTGCACACGCGAGAGAGCGGCGGCCCGGTCGTCGGTGGTGCGGCGGTGATCACCGTGCCGCTGCCGATCCTGCGGCAGCTGCCCATCACTCCCGAGCTACCCGAGCTGGCCGAGGCGACGGCATTGCTCCGGATGGGGCACGTGGTCAAGCTGGTGATGCGGTTCGAGGAGCCTTTCTGGCGTGATGTCGTGCCGGGCGGACCGATGCTTTTCCTTCAGGTCCCCGGCAAGCCGATTCCGGTCTGGTGGACCGCGCCGAAGGATGCCCCGGTGCTCACCGCATGGGCTGGAGGCCCGAGCGCCGAGCGCCTGGCCGGAACCGCGGAGGGGGAGCTGCTCCGCCTCGCGATCGAGTCGCTCGCGGCGGGCTTGGGCATCGGCGAAGAGGAGGTCCGGCGACGGGTCCGGGAGCACCGATGGCACGACTGGAGCTCGGATCGGTTCACCCGCGGGGCATATAGCTACGTCGGCGTCGGCGGCACCCGGGCGCATGAGGTTCTGTCGCGCCCGGTCGAGCAGACCCTGTTCGTGGCCGGCGAGGCCACCTGCGGCGAGGGCCTCAATGCGACCATGGAGGGTGCCCTGCGATCAGGTCGCCGCGCGGCGGCCCAGCTCTTGTCGGGTCCGGCATCCGGCGCTGGTCAGGCGTGAGCAACGGGCGAGCCGCGCCGCAGCGCTGACTCGCCGGTTGCCGCCTCACCTGGGGACTAGTGGGGAGGCGAAGCGGTCGATCCGACAAGGAGTCGGGGCAGCGAGTCGAGCCGGCCGTCGGAAGGGGCCGGTCGGACGCCGAGCAGCCCCGCGAGGAGCGGGTAGACGTGCACGTTCTCGAAGCCCGGCACCACGGCGCCGCGCCGGAAGGACGGGCCGCGGGCCAGGAAGAGGGCCTGCATCGAGGGGAGATCGGGGTCGTATCCGTGCATGCCCCGCGGCGGCTTGGAGGTCCTCGCCCGTTCGTGGGTCGTCACCAGCCATCCTTCCGCGGCTAGTGCGACGATCGGCGCGATCCGGGGCGTGCTGTCGAAGTGGAAGCGGGCGGGCAGATCGGCTCGGCGGTACACGGCAAGGTGGGGATTGCGGCCCGCCAGCGCCCGGTAGACGCTGTCGGCGCTGTCGTGGTGCGGCCAGATCTGCAGCGTCGGCGACAGCTCCGGGATCTCGACGCTCGCGGGGTCGAGATAGTCGTCGACGTAGATCGTCCGGGTAGAGTCGGTCGCCACCATGCCGTGGTCGGAGACGACCAGTATGTCGACCAGGTCGGTCAGGCCGCTCGCCGAGAGTCCGTCCTGCAGGCGGCCAATCGCGCTGTCTACTCGCGCAATCGCTGAATCCTCCTGCGGCGCATCGGGCCCGAACGCATGCCCGGCCTCGTCCACATCGCCCAGGTAGAGCAGGACCAGCGCCGGTGCCGAGTCCGGCGGCAGCCTGAGCCATGCCAGCACCTGATCGACCCGCTCGCGATTGGGCACCTTGGGGTCGAATCGCCGGTACCAGGTCGGGTGCATTCCCCCGATCGGCGCTTCGCTTCCAGGCCAGAAGTACGCCGCGGTGCGACGACCCTGCCGCTGGGCGGTGACCCAGATCGGCTCACCGCCCCACCAACGCGGATCCCGGACGGCCGCGGTGTCGCGGATGGTGAACGTGTATCCGATGGTGGTGTCGCGAATGCCGTTGCCGACGATCCCGTGGTGTGCCGGGTAGAGGCCGGTGACGATGGTATAGTGATTCGGGAAGGTGAGCGTCGGCGCCACCGGGCGGAGCCAGCGCGCGCGGACGCCGTGGGCGGCCAGCTCGCGCAGGCGCGCGGCAGCGGGGCGGTCGAGATAATCGGGACGGAACCCGTCGAGGGAGACCAGGACCACCGTGCGCGGCCGCACCGGTACGGGAGCAGGTTGGCTGCATGCCGCGAGCAGCAGGGCCAGCGCGAGCGGGGCAAGACTTCGCCAGGCGGGTGATCTCATGAAACTCCGGTGCTCCTCTGCTCGAAGGGTAACGGACATTTCCGTTACGGACACGGAGTCCTTCATGCCCTCGTGTCGACCGCTGTGGGCGCTGGCCCTGGCCCCGGCATGCGCGCCATCGACGCACCACGAGTCTCAGACGCCGGTCTGCTCGACCAGAATACCCGGTGAGACCGCGCTCGCACCCGAGCTGTCGGACTCAGGCCGAATCTACCGGGGAACGCTCTCGCCCGACGGCCGTGAGCTCTGGTTCTTCAAGAAGGTGACCGACGATCCGGAGCAGGAAGACTACAGGATCTACTCGAGCCACCGGACCGATAAGGGCTGGAGTGCGGCCGAGCGGGTGGATCTGGGCGGAGATTTCTCCGACCTGTACCCCACGCTCAGCCACGATGGGCAACGGCTCGCATTCACGTCGTACCGTCCTTTCCCGGGCGACACCTCGGCCCACCCCAGCGCGAATCTGTGGTACGCGGACCGTCGAGGCGACGGCTGGGCCGCGCCCGTGCCGATCACCTCGGCCGTCCGCCCGGGTTACTACCACAGCCAGGTCTGGTTCGGACCGGGAGACAGCCTGATCTTCCGCGCGACTACCCCGGACTGGGAAACCACCACGACCCTGGTGACGCTGTGGTCGGGCTCGACGTACGCGGCTCCGGTGCCGTACGAGCCGGTGGAGCGGTGGGTGGGATGGCGTCCCGACCTGTACGTGTGGGGCGGCGTGCCCGGTCCGCGCGGCAGCGTGGTGCTCGAGGTGTCCGCGCTGGCCGAGGACGGCCGGCGGCGGGGACCGACCGACCTGTGGATGGCGCAACGCCGCGACGGCCGCTGGACCGAGCCCCGGCCGCTCGGCGGTGGCGTGAACACCCCGGGCAACGAGACCTTTCCCGCGGTAACCGCCGACGGTTGCGCGCTCGTGTTCGTGCGCGACTTTTCCTCGGTCCATCTGGTGACGCTCGCCGCGGCTGCCCCGCCACCCTGAGGCATTTCGTGTTTCGATCCCTCGCTCTCGTCTCCATCGCGCCCGCCCTCATCGCGGGCGCTCTTGCCTGTGCAGGAGCCAATGCGTCGGCGGGCAGCGATGGCGTCGCCGACGCGCACGGTACGCCCAGAGGCCCGACGCTCACTCCGCAGCAGAGCGGCACCACGAGCCGTCTCCAGGCGATCAGTCCGGTGAGCCCCCGGATCGCCTGGGCCAGCGGCACCGGCGGGACCTACGCCGTCACGACCGACGGCGGTGCAACCTGGCGGGCGGGCGTGGTCCCCGGCGCCGACACCCTGGAGTTCCGGGATGTGGAGGGCGTCGATGCGCGGACGGCCTATCTGCTCTCGGCTGGGAATGGCGATCTGTCCCGGATCTACAAGACGATCGACGGCGGCGCCACGTGGACCCGGCAGTTCACCAGCCGGGACTCCAGCGCCTTCTACGACTGCTTCGCGTTCTGGAGTCCAGACCGGGGCATCACCATGAGCGACGGGGTGAAGGGCCGCTTTCCGGTCGTCCGAACGGTGGACGGCTCCCGTTGGGAGGACATCGGCGACCGGTTGCCTGCCGCGCTGAATGGAGAGGGCGCCTTCGCCGCGAGCGGAACCTGCGTTGCGGTGGAGGGTGACCAGCGGGCGTGGATCGCGACCGGTGCGGGGACCTCGGCCCGGGTGCTGACCACGACCGACGGTGGGGACACGTGGCAGGCGCACGACGTTCCGATCATTCAGGGGACGACCACGTCCGGCGCCTTCAGCGTGGCCTTCCGGGACGCGCGGCACGGCATCCTCGGCGGCGGCGAGTTCGCGGCACCCGACAAGCCCTCGAACAACATCGCCCGGAGCGGCGACGGCGGGCAGACCTGGACCCTGGCGACCGGGACATCGTTTCCGGGCCCGGTGTTCGGTGTGACCTACGTGCGCGGCGAGGGTCAGGGTACCGTCGTGGCGACCGGCCCTTCGGGCGCTGCCTGGTCGCCCGACGAGGGCAACACCTGGCTCACCTTGCCTGGGGTGGAGAACTACTGGGCGGTAGCCTTCGCGAGTCCGCAGGCGGGATGGCTGGTGGGAACCGAGGGTCGGATCCTGAAGCTGTCGTTCTAGCGGGACCGGGCCCGGGTGAGCGCCGCGGCGAAACGCGATGCCGCGTCCGGCTCGTGGGCGAAGAACAGCGCCGGCTCGAGCAGCTCGAGCTCCATGAGCTGCGCCCGACCGTTCACCAGACACAGGTCCACCCTGGCGTACAACGTCGGGCTCGGCGCGGCCGCCAGCACCCGGGTGGCCGCGGCCACCACCTGGTCAGCGGGTCGGATCGGCTCTACGGTGCCGCCGAAATCGGTCTGCACCCGGACATCGCCGGCGCGGGGCCTCTTGAGCACCGCATGGCTGTACTGTCCGCCGAGAAAGACCAGAGACAGCTCGCCCTGCTCGATGTCGGGCAGATACGGCTGCACCAAGGCGGGCCGCTCGCCGGTGAGCCGCCGGAAGCGCTGCTCGTCCTCGCCGGTCACCTCCGGCCCGGCCCGCCAGGTCTCGAACGCCGTCGCCGAGACACTCGGCTTCACCACGACGTGGCGCCAACCCCGCGCGCCGGCGAGCTCGGCGAGCGAGGCCTCGTCGCGGTGCTCCACCCAGGCCGTGGGGATGACCTCGATGCCGGCGTCGGCGAGGTCGCGCAGGTACCGCTTGTCCGAATTCCACCGGAGCAGCGAGACGGGGTTGAAGACCCGGGCGCCCTCGTCGCTCAGCCGATCGAGCCAGGCGTGGAACTCAACGGGACGGTGGTGGTAATCCCAGCACGACCGCACGACGACGGCGGCGTGGCTCGCCCACGGTTCCGCGGGATCGTCCCAGAGACGGGCTACCGGCTCGAAGCCCGCCTCCGACAGCGCGGGCAGCAGGAGACGATCGTCGTTCGAAAGCTGGGGGTAGGCCGCGCAGGTCACCAGCGCGACGGTCCCGCGAGGGCCACTGCTCATCCGCCGAACCGCCAGTGGAGCGGCGCATCCGCCCCCAGGGTACCCTCGACCGGGCAGCCCTCGTGTCGCCAGTACTCCAGACCGCCGATCATCTCCTTCACCTTGAAGCCAAGACGGGCGAGCCTGGCCGCGGCCTTGGTGGAGGCATTACAGGCGGGCCCCCAGCAGTAGGTCACCAGGATCGCGTCCCGGTCGAAACCGGCGGTGGTATCGGCCGCGATCCGCCGATGGGGAAGGTTGATCGCCCCGGCCGCGTGGCAGACCGCGTACTCGTCCGCGCTCCGCACGTCGAGCAGGATCAGCTTGCCGGTGCCCCGGCTCATGTCGTGGATGACGTCGGACACATCGGTCTCGACGGAAAGCCGGGCCAGAAAGTGTCGGGCGGCCTCGGCCGGATCGGCGGCTGGGTATTCCGCCACCGAGGAGAAAGTCGGCGCCGGCGATCGGGCTTGGGTCATGGAAACCTCCTAGTGAGTAACGTCACCGCGCCGCCTGCGGCATCCGACGCAGGTCCGCGAGGATGGCCGCCGGCGAGACCGGGCCGCCCAGGAACTCCTCGACCACCTCGCGGGTCGGCCGCTCCAGACCGTAACGATAGAGCCGCGGGGCCACCCAGGCATACCAGCCGGGGTCGCCGCGGGTGAACTCCCCGTGGCGGGACCTGGTGCGCTCCCGGATCGCGGCGATCACGATGGCGCCGGCCGCGTAGTTCATCATATAGCCAGGCTCGTCCACCAGCTGGCCCCGCATGGCCCACCAGGCCAGCTCGGGGTGTGCGCGGATGTGGAGGTAGTCCTGCGTGAGCCCGGCCCAGACCTGGTTGGGATCGGCCGACGGATCGCGCAGCATCCGGAGCTCGAAGAGCGCCCAGGTCATGTCCATCAGGACCCCGCCGTATCGTCCACGGAGCCCGTCGGCGAGCGGCACCGAGTCGCCCAACCAGCGCTGCTGCCAGGCCGGCTCGTACACCTCGAGGGCGATGAAGTCCGCCACCGCCTCGGTGAAGGGATCGGCGTCGGGCCAGTCGGTAAAGGCGGGTCGGGTGCGGATGGCGGCGAGATGGATGGCGTGGCCGGTCTCGTGCAGCAGCTCGTTCAGATTGTCCAGCCCGCCGGTGCGGTAGGTCGCGAAGACCCAGGGTACGATCGGTCGCCGGCCGCCGAAGCTGGTGAACGCCACCGGCGTCTTGCCGTCGCGGGGAGCGAGGTCGTACCGCACGCGGAGTGACCCGAGGTCGGCGCCAAGCGCCCGGTACACCGAATCGTTCAGCCGGGTGAGCCGCTCCAGCGGAATCCGCGGACTCAGCACGCGGCTCGCCCGGCCGGTCTGGTAGTACCAGTCCCACGGCTCGATCAACGAGGGCGAGGTGACGTCGCGCCACGTTTCCAGGATCGCGACCAGCCAGCGCTCCAGCGAGTCCGGCTCGATGCCGGTCGCGCGTGCCTGAGCCTCGGCGGGAAGCTCGCGTCCCCGGCTTCGGGCGGCCTCGAGCGCGATGAGCCGTCGGTACGGGCTCCCGGAGCCATTGTCGCCGTTCATGCTGCGCCACACCGGTGTCAGGACGAGGAACTGCTCACGTCGCCGGTCCGAACCCTCGGTCTGGCCGACGCCACCCAGCACGGTGAGCCGGTCCACCGTGTCGCCGTTCACCACGAGGTGGGCCTGGGTCCACCCGTAGCAGGCATAGATCCGGGCCCGGAGCGAGTCGGCGCCGCCGGCCACCGAGGCGGGATCGTACCCACAGTCCGGGGCGGTGGTCACCCGGGTGGTATCAGGAGCCGGCGCGTCGCCCAGATCGCGCGCGAGGGTCCGCCGCATCACGCCGAGTGCCCGGGCATCGCCGGCGTTCAAGGTGGTCGAGTCGATGTCTGCGAGACGAGCCGCGAGGCGCGGGCGGAGCGAGTCGTAGCGATGAGCCAGCACGGGGCGTGGAGTGCCGTCCGAGGCGGCCGAGGCCCCCGAGGCGTCGAGCACGTCGATGCGGTCGCGCAGGTCGCGGGTGTCGAGGTAGAGCGACTCCGCGGCCGCGAGCGTCGCGGGCGCCGGCCCCGGCGCGGACGGGGACCCGCCGCAGCCGAGCGCGAGGACGACAGCCAGCGGGAGCGCCGATCGCATCAGTGGCTCCCGGCGAGCCCTTTCATCAAGCGATAGGTGAACTCCACCCCCTGATAAAACGCCTCCACCAGCACCCGCTCGTCCCGGCCGTGTGCCCGGACGTCATCGATGTCGTAGAACATCCCCGACACTCCGTACGTTGGCATCCCGGCCCGGCGGAAGCGCACGGCGTCGCTGGCCCACGCGTCCATCACGGGCAGGACGATCACATCCGGCCAGAGCGCGTGGGTCGCCTCCTCGACCGCGGTCATCACCTGCGGGTTGACCGGCGACTCGGGTGCGCCTTCCGGCTGGCCCAGGATCGTCACCTTGATGGCGGTATCCCCGGCCACGCGCGCCAGGGTGTCTCGGATCGCGGCCGGAGACTCGTCGGGAAGCAAGCGACACTGGATCGTGGCCTGCGCGCGCTGCGGCAGGGCGTTCTCCGCGTGCCCAGCCTGCAGCATCGTCGCGACGCAGGTGTTTCGCATCGAGGAGTTGTATACCGGCGTCTGGCTCACCCGCTCGATCGCCGCGCTGTCGGCCCGTCCGGCCGCGATGGCCTGCAGGTCGTGGCCGGTCTCGCCGCCGATCTGGGCGCCGAGGCGATCGAAGAAGCCGCGGGTGGTCTCGGTAAGCCGCACCGGGAAGGCGTACTCCGACAGGCGGTCGAGACCCCGCGCCAGGCTGTAGATGGTGTTGGTCCGCTCGGGGAGCGAGCTGTGCCCGCCGGGCCCGGTGACCTCGAAGAGATAGGTGGCGTAGATCTTCTCGCTGGTCTGCACCGGATTCCGAAGCCGGCGGCCGTTCTGCATCTGGGCCCCGCCGGCGTCGAGGTTGATCGCGTAGTCGGCGGCGATCCACTCGGGGCGATTCGCCAGCAGCCATTGCGCGCCGTTGTCGTCTCCTCCCTCCTCGTCGTCGGTCAGGGCGACGATGATGTCGCGCTCGGGCACATACCGCTCACGCTTGAGGCGGATCAGGTTGGTCACCAGGTCGGCGGCTTCGTCCTTGATGTCGGTGGTGCCGCGGCCGTAGAACCAACCGTCCCGCTCGGTGAGCTTGAACGGGTCCACGGTCCAGTCCTCCCGCCGCGCTTCGACCACGTCGAGGTGGGCCAGGAAGAGGATCGGCTTGGCGCTGCCCTTGCCCCGGAGACGGAATACCA
>DASSML010000496.1:0-4138 GCA_035688895.1 Gemmatimonadales bacterium | reverse complement strand
GCTGATCACGGCCTGGGGTGCGGTCGGGGCGTCCACCCGGGCGACGATCGGTCAGATCCTGGGCGATCCCGGGCTGCGCGGCCGGCTGCTCGACGCGATGGGGGAGATCCAGGCGGTGGGTCGGGCCCTCGGCGTGCCGCTCACCGACGATGACCTGCGCTACGCCATGACCGTGCTCGAGGGTGCGCCCGCCGAGGGAACCACCTCCATGCAGCGGGATCTGGCCGGGGGGCGGCCCTCGGAGCTGGACGCCCAGATCGGCGCTGTGGTTCGCTTCGGGCAGGAGCTGGGCGTGGCGGTGCCCTACCACGCGGGCGTCCTCAGACAGCTACAGGAGGCCGGGAGGCCGGGCCGACTGGCGGGGTAGCGGGAACGCGCAGTAAAATCAGCGCCGATGTGGCTCCGACTCCCGCTGTTCCTCGCCCTGACCGCCGGACTCGCTGGATGCCGCGAGCGGTCGGGCGCGCTCACCCCGGCGCAGCGGGAGCGGTTCGCCGCCGAAGGGATTCGCCACCAGGCGGACGACCTGGTCTTCCGCTACACCGAACATCCCGGCCGTCGGGACGCGCGCTGGGAAGATCGGCTCGCGTCGATCGTGGTTACCGGGACTACGGTGCTGGTGCACAAGAATGAGAAGGTCGGGGTGGAAATCACGCCGCGCACCCGTCGGTATGCGGCCGTGGAGCGCAGCGGCAACCGGGTGCGGATCCGGGTGGGCCAGGGCCGCAGCGAGGAGCTCTGGTCCTTCGTTCCGCCGGACGATCCGTCCGGCTGGGTGGACGATATGCGGGCCGTCATCCGCAGCTCCGACAGCGAAGCCAACCATCCCTAGCCGATGGCCCAGACCAGATTCCCAGTTGCGGAGGTGAGCATGCGGGCCGGTGCCGAGCCGATCGGGGTAGTCCGCCGGCTTTCCCTTGCGGTCACCGATGGGCTTCACCGGCTCGTGCTCGGCGGCTCCGCCATCGCCCTGGGCGGCCTTCCACGTGCCGGCGGACTGCCGGTGCTGCGAGGGCCCGGCACCGGCCCCGAGGTTCGGGAGCAGCTCGAGGCCGCGCTCGAGCTGCTGGCGCGCCTCGCTCCCGGGCTCCGGGAACGGCTGCAGCACCATGTGCTCAGCATCTTCCTCACCCACCGTCCCCGGGGTCACGGCCACTACTCCCGTATCACCGGCACCTGCATCCTCGATCTCGATCAGCTGGCCGCCGGGTCGCCGGCCGAAGTGGCCGCTGCGCTGGTCCGCTGCGCCACCGAAGGATGGCTCTGGCGCTCGGGTCGGGGCCGCGCGCCGGCGGATGAAGCCCGGATCCTCGCCATCAGCGAACTGGCCCGCCGCAACTTTCTACTTCGCGCCAGCGCGAGGAGCGGCGCGCCGCTCTGAGCGTCCGTGCTACACTTCGGTTGACGAGATGCGGATCAGTGGGCGAGCCAAGGAGCGAGGATGCCGGGGTACGTCGTGTTGAGTGTGGAGGTCCTGGATGCCGAGCGGTACCAGGGATACGCCCGGATGGCCACGCCCACCGTCTCGCAGTACGGCGGGCGCTACCTGGTCCGCGGCGGGCAGGTCGAGCGGCAGTCCGGCTCCTGGGAGCCGAAGCGCCTCGTCATTCTGGAGTTCGCCTCAGTGGAACAGGCCCGGACGTGGTGGGATTCTCCGGAATACGCCCCCGCCCGGGCCTTGCGTGAAGCCTGCGCCGTTTCCGACGTAGTGATCGTCGAAGGCCTCGCGACCTAGCCTCCGCGGACCAGCGTGCCTTTTTCGGCGTCGTAGACCCGCAGGTGCACCACCACTCCCGCACGCCGCTCATCGATTTCCCGCACCTGCACCACCTTCCGGTCCTCGGCGGGACGATACAGGATCCAGCTCCCCTTGGGCGCATCCCGCTCGATGTTGCTGCAGCTGCGGGCGCGCTCCTGGTGCCCGGGTGGCTTGCCCGGCACCCAGACGCGACACTGCCCCACCGGTGGCAGATGGCCAGGCGGCACGCCCAGCGTCTTCGCGCTGCTGGTGGACGGATAACGCCGAACCGGCTCGGGCTCCGGTTGCGAGGACGAGTGTGTGACGGTGCTGCAAGCCGCTGCACCCAATAGGAGCAGGCAAGGCACGATGAGTCTGGCCGAACGCACGGAAACCCCCTGGCGTAGGACGTGATGCTATCTCCCATGGCAGGGACCATGCCTCCGAAGGTGCCAACGAAGCCCGATCGCGCGGCCCTCCTGGCCGCCGCGGGCGGGCGGGTGCCCGACCTGATCGAGCCCGGACTACGAGTGCTCTTCTGCGGAATCAACCCCGGCCTCTACTCCGCCGCGACGAGGCACCACTTCGCCCGGCCCGGCAATCGGTTCTGGCCCGCGCTCCACGCCGGCGGGTTCACGGCGCGGATCGTCGCGCCCTGGGAGGAGGGCGAGCTGCTCGAGCTGGGGCTCGGGATCACCAACCTCGTGGCGCGCGCGACCGCCACGGCCGCGGAGCTGTCACCCGAGGAGCTGGTCGCGGGCCGGCGCCGCCTCGAGCGGAAAGTCGCCCGGTATCTGCCCGCGTGGGTCGCGGTCCTCGGCGTGGGAGCCTATCGGGCGGGATTTCGCCGACCCAAGGCCGGCCTCGGCCGCCAGCCGGAGCGGGTCGGCTCTGCCCGACTCTGGGTGCTCCCCAATCCCAGCGGACTCAACGCGCACCACCAGCCACGCGACCTCGCGGCGGCCTTCGCGGAGCTCCGGCGGGCCTCGATCCGTTGACGCTGCTCCCGCGAACCGGCCGGGCGCGATACGTTCCGCCGGAGGGCCCGACTCTTCATTCACGGAGGTGTCAGCGACGATGGAGCGCCAGCGGGGGATAACGCTCCGATTCCTGGCCGAGCCGACCGACGTGAACTTCGGGGGCAAGGTGCACGGTGGGGCGGTGATGAAGTGGATCGACCAGGCGGGGTACACCTGCGCCGCAGGGTGGACGGGTACCTACTGCGTCACGGTGTACATCGGCGGGCTGCACTTTCTGGGGCCGATCCGGGTGGGTGAGCTGGTGGAGCTCAATGCCCTGGTGATCCGGACCGGGCGCACCAGCCTCGACATCGCGATCGACGTCTACGCCGGCGATCCGACCAGCCAGGTCCGACGCCGCACCGGGCATTGCGTGATCGTGTTCGTGTCGCTGGATAGCAATGGTCGGCCGACCTCGGTGCCGCCCTGGCGGGCGGAAAGCGAGATCGACCAGGCGCTGGAGGGATACGCCGCCAGGCTGGGGACGCTGCGCAAGCAGATGGACGCCGAGATGGAGCGGCACATGGCGGAGGAGGCGGGTCCCCCGGCGTAATTGCGGTGTCTCCGCGGTCCGGCTATTGCGCTGGAATGGTCCAGGTGATCTGGTTGCCGTCGTTGACGGGGAAGATCTCGCTCCCCACCGGTCGACCGCTCCCACGTACCGGCCGGGCCTCGAATCGAATGGCCGGAGAGCCCGCGATGATCGCCGCGGGCAGCTCGAACGTGGCCGACTGGTTGGCCGGAACGAACCCGATTCGGCTCGCCCCCGATTGGCGGACGACGTAAACGTCCATGTCGAGGCTGGAATTGTTCTCGATCCGCGCCTTCGGATGTTCGCCGCCGGCGTCCGGCACCGTATCCTCGGCCGGGGCCGGCTTGTCCGAGGGCGCCGGGTTGTGGCTGGCGCAGCCGACCATGAGAGACAGAAAGAGGAGTGACCCGGGGATGGACAGGCGCATGGGGAGCCTCGCTGGGGGAGAAACGCCGAGACGGTACACAAGCATACTCCCGCGCCGCAGTCTCCGCAGGACCGCCGCGGTGGTGGCTGCGTTGATCGCCGGCCCGCTCTCCGCTCAGACCGTGGTGCCCAGTCCTGCGCGGACCCGAAGCGACTCCGCCCGCGCCACAGCTGCCGACACGACTCGTCCCGCCCGGCCCGACTCCGCCGGGACCGACTCCGCCGTCCGCGCCCGGCCCGACTCCGCCGTCCGCGCCCGGCCCGACTCCGCCGGACGCGCGTCGGTCGACTCCGTCCGTCCGACCGCCCCGACCAGCCCACCACCGGCCCCGGCCGCGCCGTCCCCTGCACCGACGCCCACCGATAGCGTGCTCGCGGCCGCGTGCGCCGACGGTGGCGGGCTCGCCGCCAACCTGCTCGTCG
>DASSML010000495.1:0-11019 GCA_035688895.1 Gemmatimonadales bacterium | reverse complement strand
GAAGTGACACCGCCCGTCCATCCCGCCTGAGTACGAGCCGCCGGCCCCCTCCGGATGCATCCGGCCCCCCCGTAGATCCGAATCACGTCGCCGAGCGTAGCCAAGGTCACACCCTCATGGAGGCTCGGCCATGCAGCAGAGATCTCGTTCCACCCGCTGGAAGATTCTGTGCGGACTGGCAGCAGTGGCGATCCTGGGCAGCACCAGGCTCGCGCTCGGCTCCGACCACCAGGATACCCCCGATGTCGAGGCCAATCCGAAGCAGGACATGACCGACGTGTACGCGTTCCCCAGCCCGACCGCGGGACGGATCGTGCTGGTCATGAACTCCCGCGCCTTCCTCACCCCCGCCGGCGCAGCGGCCGACCCCTCGTTCGATCCAGACCAGCTCTATCAGTTCAAGATCGACAACGATGGAGACGCCAAGGAGGACCGGGTCATCCAGGTCACCTTCTCCGGCAGCGGGGCGAGTCAGCAGGTGCAGGTGCGCGGCCCGGTCGCGCCGCCGGTCACGGGCCCGACGGTAAACGAGGTCGCCGACGTCGCGCCGGCCGTCACCGGTCGGGTCAATTCCAATCTCGGCAGTGCATCCGGAATCCAGGTGTTCGCCGGCCCGCGAGACGACCCGTTCTTCATCGATCTCGAGGCGGCGTTCTGCATCCTGCCCGACCGGAAGCCCGAAGGCGGGCCGCTGTCTCAGCCCTGCGCCCTGAGCCCGAACCCTTCGGCGCCGTTCTTCTTCCGCAACCCAGGCACGGACTACGTCGAGGGCTTCAACGTGCTCTCGATCGTCGTCGAGCTCCCCAGCTCGATGATCGAGAACGGCGCGCCCGGGAAGCTGGGCATCTGGGGCACCATCAGCCGCTGACCCTGACCACGACCTGACTGGAGACTCTCATGCGCATCCTCTCGACTCGGCCGGCCCGGCGGGCCACGCTCTGCCTCCTGGCGCTGCTCGCCGGACTCGGCGCCGCGGCGTGCAGCGACGACGGCAACGGCCCCTCGACGCCCACGACGTACGACCAGATCCAGCGGCTGGGCAATCCGCTCATCAGCGAAGTGCTGTTGAGCAAGGCCAGCCATCCGAAGCACGGCACCACCGGACCGGACACCGACCCCGCGACCATCGGTCCGGAGATCCTCTCCTTCATCACCGGCCCGGGCAGCGTGGCGGGTCGCTCGGAGAGCTACGCCAATACCCTCGGCAGCGTGCTTCTGCCCGACGTGCTGGTGGTGCAGACCGACAAGGACCCGGCGACGGCTGGGTGGCTGAGCTGGCTGCCGCTGGCGCCGTTCAGCAGTGGATGGGGTGGACGAAAGCTGCAGGACGACGTCACCGACCTCGCGTTGCTCGCGCTGTTCGGCGATCCGTTCAACGCCGACCCCACCGGCGCCGAGGGCAAGGAGGCGCTGACGACCGATCACGTCGCCTTCGATTCCCAGGTCCTGCCCACGTTTCCGTACGTCGGCAATCCCAACTGACGCTCGATCTCCGGTCGGAGGCGCAACCGCGTCTCCGGCCGGTCTGGAGGGGATATGTCACAGATACGCCGTCTGATCGGCGGGCTGCTCGTGACCGGCGCGGCGCTCGCCGCGGCGGCCACGGTTGCCCGCCCCGCGGAGCCGGTGTCGAGCCGCCCGGCGCTGAGCGAGAACGAGGTGCTCGAGCTGGATATCGCGTTCTACCGTCGCCGGCTCCAGCGCGACTCGCTCTCGGCGCGAGATGAAGGCGAGCTGGCCCGCCTGCTGCTTCAGCGGGGCCGGTTGCTCGCGAGCGAGCCAGACCTCCGGGAAGCCGAGCGGCATGCCCGGCGCTCCCTCCGGCTCCGCACGGCCCACAATGGCGCCACCGCGCAGGTGCTGGCCGGCGCGCTCATGGCCCGCCACGCGTTCGCCGAGGCGCGCGAGGTGGCGGAGGGCATGGTGGCCGCCGACTCGAGCTCCCGCTCGGCCCGAGCGATGCTGGGAGAGATCGAGCTCGAGCTGGGCGACTACGCGGCGGCCCGGCGCACGTTCGGCACCCTGCTCACCGTCCGGACCGATTTCGTGGTGGCGCCCCGGTTCGCCCGGTGGGAAGAGCTGAACGGGCAGCCGGAAGCGGCGGAGGCGCTCTTCCGGGGCGCCCTGGCGCAGGCGGAGTCGCGGCACGGCACCCCGCCATCGCAGCTCGCGTGGTTTCATTGGCGGCTCGGCGACCTCGCCTTGCGAAACGGCCGGGCCGACGAGGCCAACGCGGAGCTGAGCGAAGGACTCGAGGTAGTGCCGGACGATCCCCGCCTGCTCGGCACGATGGCGCGACTCTCCGCGGCGCGTCATCGCTGGCGGGAGGCGATCGACGAGGGAGAGCGCGCGCTGGCCCGGGTGGTGGACCCGGCCACCCTGGGTCTCCTCTCCCAGGTGTACGCCGCCGTGGGCGACAGCGCCCGCAGCGCGGACGCACGCAACGCGATGGCGGTGGCGGTGCTCAACCAGCCGGGCCCGTTCCATCGGGGCTGGAGTCTGCTGCTGCTCGAGCAGGGCCGGGAGGTGCCCGAGGTGCTGGCACGCGCGCGCGCCGAGCTCGCGACCCGGAGGGACGTCTACGGGTGGGACCTGCTGGCCTGGTCGCTGTATCGCTCCGGTCGCGCGGCGGAGGCGGTGCCCGCGGCGGACCGCGCGCTCGTGCTCGGCACTCGCGACGCGATGCTCTGGTATCACGCCGGCATGATCCGCCTCGCCGCGGGAGACTCCGCCGGCGGCCGGAACGCGCTCCGCACGGCCCTGCGGATCAACCCCCTGTGGGACCCCTTCCAACCCGATTCCGCGCGGGCGGCGCTGGCCCGATGAGCGAGCTGCTCGCCTTCGTGCGCCTCGGCTTCGGCCACATCACCGATCCCGGCGCGCTGGATCACATCCTCTTCCTCCTCGCGCTGGCCGCCATCTATCACGGCCGGGAATGGCGCGCGAGCGTGTGGGTGGTGAGCGCCTTCACCGTGGGTCACTCCATCACGCTCGCGCTGGCCGTGACCGGCGCGGTGATCCTGCCGACGCCGCTGATCGAGTTCCTCATCCCGGTCACCATCGTCGCCACCGCGGTGGAGAATCTGCTGGTGCGCGACCGGGCCCAGGCCCCGGTGGCCAGGCGATACCGACCGGTGTTCGCCGGCGTGTTCGGCCTGGTGCACGGGGCCGGGTTCGCCAATTACCTGCGCGAGCTGTTCACCGGCTCGATTGCCCTGCCGCTCTTCGGATTCAACCTGGGCATCGAGCTGGGACAGCTCACCATCCTCGGCGGCGCGGCACTGGCGCTCGCGCTGCTGGATCGCGGCCTGGGCCACCGCCGCCGCGTCATCGCGGTGTCCGCCACGGTGCTGGTGCTGGCGGCCCGCATGGCGGTGGAGCGGGCGCCGTGGTGATCCGCGCCGTCGGGGCACTGGCCGTGGCGCTCCTGGGCGGTGCGGCCCATCCACTTCACACCTCCATCACCGAGATGAGCGCGGACGGCCAGGGCCGGGTCCGGGTCGCCATCCGGCTCTACGCCGACGACCTTCGATCCGCGACCGCGGCGGGCGAACCGCTCTCAGCCGACTCGGTGGCGCGCTACGTACGGGGGCACTTCTCCCTGCGCGACCGCTCCGACCGCCCGGTCCTGCTGCGCTGGGACGGCCTGGACCGGCACGACGATGCGGTCGTCATCCGCCTCGAGGGGCCGTTGTCGAACGGCCTGGTCGGCGCGCGGGTGGCCAACCTGCTGCTCACCGAGCGTTTCCGCGACCAGGTGAACGGTGTGCGGGCCAGCTGGCCCGGGGGCTCGGCGACGCTGCTCTTCACCGAGGGGGACAACGGCAAGGCGATCCGATGAGCCGCGCCGCCGCGGCGGCTGCTTGTGAAGGCCTCGCGGTGGCGTATAGACTCTGGGCGATGCCCAGCTCTCCGCCTCACACGACCACGGCCGACCGCGACCTGATGGCGCGGGCAGCCGGCGGTGACGAGCGCGCCATGGCCGGGCTCTACGATCGCTACGGCCAGGTGCTCTACGCGGTCGCATACCGGATCGTGGGCGAGCGCGCGGACGCCGAAGAGGTGGTGCTCGATGCCTTCACCCAGGCCTGGCGGGACGCACCCAAGTTCGACGCCGCCCGTGGCTCGGTCGCGGGATGGCTCACCATGATCGCCCGGAGCCGCGCGCTCGATCTGACCCGGGCCCGCTCGCGGCGCGACCGCATCACCACGGCCGCGGCAACCGCGCGCCCGGATGCGCCGCTCGCAATGGGCGAGGTCCGTCCCGATCCGTCGGCGGGGATGGATCACGCCGAGCGCCGGCGGGAGGTTCGCCAGGCGCTGGACGCGCTGTCCGCTCCCCAGCGGGAGGCGATCGAGCTGGCCTACTACGAGGGGCTCTCGCAATCGGAGATCGCCGAGCGTCTGCGCGAGCCGCTCGGAACCATCAAGACCCGGATCCGTCTGGGCATGCAGAAGCTGCGCGACGCCTTGCGACCTTTCTACTTCGAGCCCGGCCCATGAGCCACCCCGCCGAGCCGGAATCGCCCCGCGACCTGGCCGCGGCCTACGCCCTCGGGGCGCTGGCGCCGGAGGAAGCGCGCCGCTTCGAGGAGTTCCTGGCCGGCTCGCCCGAGACCCAGCGCGAGGTCGCGGAGTATCGCGACGTGGCCGCGCTGCTGGCGCTCGGCGGCGGGGAGGCGGCGCCGTCGGCCGATCTGCGCCAGCGGGTGCTGGCCCGGGTGGCGGAGAGCAAGGTCCAGCCGCTTCGCCCGGCGCGCGCGCGGGGACGCGCGGTGCTCTGGCTGGCGCTGGCGGCGAGCCTGCTCGCCGTGGTCGGCCTCGCGCTCAACCTGCGGGCGGCGCAGGGTGAGCTGCGCGACCTGCGCGAGCTGCTGAACGACACCCAGGGACGCCTGGCCGCCCGGGAGGCCACGCTCAACGCGATCTTCGAGCCCGGGGTACAGATGTATCAGCTCACCGCCAGCGGCGATCCCGAGCCGGGCATTCAGCTGTTCTACGACCGGCAGCGGGAGCGCGTGGTCATCCACGGATTCCGGCTCCGTCAGGTGCCCGAGGATCGGGCCTACCAGCTCTGGTTCATCCGGGACGGCAAGCCGGTTCCCTCGGTCACCTTCAAGCCCGAGGCGGACGGACACGCCCGGGTGGAGCAGATTCCGGTGCCGACGGGCGGCGACGTCAGCGCGGCCGCGGTCACCATCGAGCCCGCCGCGGGATCGACCACGCCGACCATGCCGATCGTGCTGGTCGGGCCGCTCAAGCGATCGTGACCATCCGCTGGACCGGCCGGACCGCCCGGCTTGCAACCGGGCTGCTCCTGCTGCCCGCCGCCCTCTGGTCGCAGGGGATTCCCGCCGACCTCGCCGAAGAGCGAGCCAGTTTCTCGCAATGGCTCGCGACCGACCCCGTGTCACCCCGCAATGCGATCGCGCGTCGGGAAGTCGACACCGGTCTCCTGCTCGGGCCGGACAGTGGGGACATCCCACTGCCTGGTGTTCCCGAGCAGCGGGTGACCGAGCGGGACGGACGGGTCCTGCTTCAGGGCCCCGACGGCGAGCGGGTGCTGCCGCGGGGACGGCCCACGTCACTCGCCGCCTTCACCCTCCTCGCCGATGGCGCGCCGGGGCGCACCGTGCTCACGGTCTTCCAGGCGCGGGGCGGCGGGAAGGCCGCGTTCTACCCATACAACCCGTCACTGGTGTTCGAGGGAACCCTGGCCCCCGCCTACCCGGCAACGAAGCAGCGGGTCCTCGGCGTCGACGGAATCGAGGCCGACGCGGTGGAGGCCGGCACGGTGAGCGTGCCGGTCGGCGGAGGCTCGGCGCGCCTTCGCGTGCTCCGAGTCCGCACGCCCGGCACGGACGAGTCGGAGCTGACGATCTTCTTTCGCGACGGCAGCAACTCGGCCGGGACCTACCCCGCCGGCCGCTTCGTGGAGCTGGTGCCGATCGGGGCCGGACGCTATCGCCTCGACTTCAATCGAGCCCGCAACCCGTATTGCGCCTACAACTCGGTCTACCCCTGCCCCGCCCCATGGCGGGGCAATACCATCGCGGCACCGGTCCGGGCCGGCGAGCAGTACCTGGGGGGTGGCCTCGACGCCCCCGGCGCGGGCGGAGACGGGCGATGAAGCTCTGGCCGGCACTGCTCGCTCTTCTCATCGCCGGAGCGCCTCCGAGTCCGGCGGGCTCGTGGCGGGCGGCGCTGGTACTTGCGGGTGGAGACCTGCCGTTCGGCCTGAGGATCGAGCAGAGCGGTGACGGCTGGCGGGGTGAGCTCTGCAACGGACGCCGCTGCAATCCGTTCTCGTCGGTCCGGGTGGCGGGGGACAGCGTGACGCTGGAGCTGGCGGACTACGCGGCCACCATCCGGGCCCGGCTGACACCCGATTCGCTGACCGGAGTGTATCAGAACGTCGGCAATCGCGGGCCGCGGACCATCCCCTTTCGCGCGGGACGGGGAAGGTGGCCGGTGACTCCGGCACCGCAGCGGCTGCTGGGCAGCTGGGACGCCACCTACTTCAGCGACTTCGGGGACAGCCCCCGGGTCTTCGAGCTCAGAAACGGGAGCGCCGGGCTCGAGGGCACCATCATTTCGAACACCGGCGACTACGGCCACTTCGCGGGGCAGGTACGGGGTGACAGCTTCGCCCTGGCGCACTTCGACGGCTCGTTCGTATACCTGCTCACGGGGGCGCTGCACGGCGATACGCTGCGAGGCGTCTTCCACGCGGGCCTCCGGAGTCAGACCCCCTGGATCGCGGTGCGGAGCACCGGCACGCGGCATCTGAAGGCGCCGACCGAGGTGACCCGCGCGGATACGACGCAGCCCTTCCGCTTCGCCTTCCGCGACCTGGACGGACGCCTGGTGACCGAGCGCGATCCGCGCTTTCGCGGGAAGGTGGTGATGGTGGACGTGTTCGGCACCTGGTGCCCCACCTGCCACGACGCGGCGCCCGACCTGGTGCGCCTCTACCGGAAGTACCACGCGCGTGGGCTGGAGATCGTCGGCCTGGCGTACGAGGTCAGCGGCGACACCGCGGTGGACGCCCGACTGGTCCGGCGGTATCGCGACAAGTTCGCCATCCCCTTCCCCCTGCTGCTCGCCGGGATCAACGACACGGAGGCAGCCGCCGCCACGCTGCCTCAGCTCCAGGGATTCACCTCGTTTCCCACCACGATCTTCCTGGGCCGGGACGGCCGGGTCCGGCTGGTCCACGCCGGTTACCTGGGACCCGCCACGGGGGCCCAGCACGGCAAGCAGATCGAGGCGTTCGAGCGGGAGGTCGAGCGGCTGCTCGACGACGCGAAGGTGGGAGCGGGAAGTTAGCCGCTACTTCAGCACCACCCCGGCCGTCTTCGCCTCCGCATCCACCTTGAGGCCCAGCCACTCGCCCCGGAGGGCATGGCCCGGCACGCCACAGAGCAGCCAGTACCAGCCCGTCTGATCGGCCTCGAAGCTGGTGTGATCACTCTGACCCGCGGCGAGACCCGCGGTGAGCGACTTGGTCATGGCGTTGGTGAATGGAGGGCGGCCGCCCTCGGTAGGAAGCTTCTCGCGCTCCTGCATCACCACGAGACTGTGGGGCGAAGTGGAATCGGCGTTGCGCCAGTCCCAGGTGACCGTCCAGCCGAGCGGGACGACGACCTGGGCGCCGCCGTCACGGATTCCGGCGATGCGGGCGGAGGGCTCGCCGGCGGTCGCGGTGACGTCCAGCGCCAAGTGGACCGTGCGCGCATCCGAGTCGACCGTGACCCACGAGGGAAGGCCTTGGCCGACGGCGGTATGGGCCCCGACGATCAGGAAACTGAGCAGGGCGGCCAGAAGGGACATCGGACGCGCGAGCGAGGCGTGTGACACTCTGGCTGGGACCTCGGGTAGACGGTAGCTTGAGACCACATCAGGCACGGTGCCGTAACCTAACCGCGGAGCGACGCGATGGCGGGATTCTTGACGCGGGAGCGTATCGTGGCGGGGCCGGGGTTCAATCGTTGGCTGGTTCCACCCGCGGCTCTGGCCATTCACCTCTCGATCGGCCAGGCGTACGCGTTCAGCGTGTTCAAGCTGCCCCTCACTAAGATCATCGGCATCACCCAACCGGCCCCGGGCGATTGGACGCAGCCGGAGCTCGCCTGGATCTTCACCATCGCCATCGTGTTTCTGGGCCTCTCCGCCGCGCTATTCGGCCGCTGGCTCGAGCGGGCCGGCCCTCGGAAGAGCGGGGTCGCGGCGGCCCTGTGTTGGTCCGCGGGCTTTCTCGTCTCCGCCGTCGGCGTCCGCCTCCACAACATCTGGCTGCTCTACCTCGGGTACGGTGTTCTGGGCGGCTGCGGTCTCGGCCTTGGCTACATCACTCCGGTCTCCACCCTGATCAAGTGGTTCCCCGACCGACGGGGTATGGCCACCGGGATGGCGATCATGGGGTTCGGCGGGGGCGCCATGATCGGCGCGCCGCTGGCGGACCTGCTGATGAAACACTACGCGACCCCGACGTCGGTCGGCGTGTCCCAGACCTTCGTAACGATGGGCCTCATCTACCTCGTGGCGATGCTGGCGGGCGCGTTCCTGTTCCGGGTCCCGCCCCCGGGATTCACCGTGCCTCCGCCGGTGCGCCGCAGCCGGGCAATCACCGTGGAGCATGCCCCGCTCCGGCCACCCCTGATCACCGTCCGCCATGTGCACGTGGACACGGCCTGGAAGACTCCCCAGTTCTGGCTGCTGTGGGCCGTGCTGTTCCTCAACGTGAGCGCGGGCATCGGGATTCTGGAGCAGGCCTCGCCCATGATCCAGGAAATGTTCAAGGGTCGGGTCACGGCGAGTGCAGCCGCCGGCTTCGTCGGCCTGCTCAGCCTGTTCAACATGGCGGGGCGGTTCAGCTGGTCGTCGCTGTCCGACCGGATCGGGCGGAAGCGGACGTACGGGGTGTTCTTCACTCTGGGACCACTGCTCTACATCACCGTCCCCTTCGCCGGCCGAATCGGGAGCGTGATTCTGTTCGTCGCCGCCGCGGCGCTGATCATCACCATGTACGGCGGCGGGTTCGCCACGATCCCGGCGTACCTCTCCGACCTGTTCGGCACCCAGTTCGTCGGCGCCATCCACGGGCGGCTGCTCACCGCCTGGTCCGCGGCGGGCGTGGCCGGACCGGTGCTGGTGAACTACATCCGGGAGTACCAGATCCACCACGGGGTGCCGGCGGCCCAGGCCTACAACGTCACGATGCTTCTGATGGCCGGGCTGCTGGTCGTCGGCTTTTTCTGCAACCTGGCGGTGCGGCCGGTGGCCGAGGGGTTCTACATGACCGAGGACCAGCTGGCCCGGGAGCGGGCCCCGGCGACGGCCGCCTGAGTTGCATAAAGAAACGGTCAACCGAATATTGATGCGCGGGTCTGCGGGCGAGATGGGGGGTAATCGGACATGACACAGAAGAGTCCAGGGCCCGGAGACACCCGTCCCGGCCAGTGGGGACTGGTGGCGGTGGCGTGGCTCCTGGTGGGGATCCCCCTGCTCTGGGGGGTCTGGACCACGTTGCAGAAGGCAGCGGCCCTGTTCGAGTAGGACGGCGGCGCCGGCAGGAATCGTCGGGATCAACGCGCAACAGATTGCACTCCATGGCCTTGCCGAGTTTATCCACGCGAGCAAGGGCAAGTGTCGTCTTTTCAGGGACTTGACGCCCGGGCGGCGGGGACCAGATTGTATGCCATTCAAGCACTTAGCACTCCTGTTACCAATCCGGCGCCCTTAGGGCGCCCAGCGGCTCACCCAGCCGCCTAACTGACACAGCATGCGCGGGCGCGCGGGCTTGGTGCCGCGTCCGTTCTCCATCGAAGGTCCGCTCGAGCCACCCATCCGGGTTGTGCCGGGCACCCCGCTGCCCGCCTGGCGGCGGCCCTGGCATCCCGATCCCTGAGGAGGGAGAGTGCCTATGACGATGAGGTTCCGTTGGTGGGTATCCCCTGTCCTACTGGCCGCACTGGCGGCCCCCGCGGTGGCGCAAAGCGGCGACTGGACCACATACGGCGGGAACGACTGGAATCAGCGCTACTCGTCACTCAAGCAGATCACGGCCAAGAACGTGGCGAATATGGTGCCGCGGATGATCTTCCAGACCGGCATCGCCAAGCTGGGCTCCTTCGAGAACACGCCGATCGTGAGCAACGGGGTGATGTACGTGACCACCCCGTACAACACCGCCATGGCCTACGACCTGAACACCAAGAAGGAGCTCTGGCGCTACGAGCATAAGCTCGGCACCACCATCTACTGCTGCGGACCCAACAACCGCGGAGTCGCCATCCACGGCGGCGCCCACGTCTACATGGGCACCCTGGACGCCCACCTCGTCGCCCTCGACGCCAAGGACGGCAAGGTCATGTGGGACAAGGAAGTCGCGGATCCCGCCTTCGGATACAGCATCACCCACGCCCCGCTCATCATCGGCGACAACGTGATCGTCGGCGTGTCCGGCGGCGAGTACGGCATTCGCGGCCACGTCACCGCGTACAACGCGGTGAGCGGCGAGCAGGTGTGGCGCTGGTACTCGATCCCGGCGCCCAACGGCGATCCCACCTTCGACGACAAGGCACCCAACGGCTGGTTCGGGACCTGGGTCGCCGCGACGCCCGACGGCGCGGATCTCCACCGCGATACCGCCAAGGAAAAGGCCGACAGCGCCCAGTACGCCGACAGCTGGCAGCGGGGCGGCGGCGGCGTGTGGATGACGCCGGCGTACGACAAGGAGTCCAACACCATCTTCCTGGCGGTGGGCAATCCGTCGCCTGACCTCGACGGCAGCGTGCGGCCGGGCGACAACCTGTACACCGACTGCGTGGTGGCGATCGACGCCGGCACGGGCAAGACCAAGTGGTATTACCAGACGGTGCCGCACGACATCTGGGACCTGGATGCCGTGTCGCCCCCGGTGGTGGCCACGGTCGGCGGGCAGAAGGTCGTGATCCACGCCGGCAAGACCGGCTGGGTCTACGTGCTCGACGCGGCCACCGGCAAGCTGGTCCGCCG
>DASSML010000494.1:0-5633 GCA_035688895.1 Gemmatimonadales bacterium | reverse complement strand
ACGAGCGACGGCCGGATGCTGCTGGACGTCTCGTTCCAGGTCGGCATGAACCGCGACATGGCGAACGTGCTGGTGCAGAACCGGGTCTCCCAGGCCCAGTCGCGGCTGCCGCAGGAAGTGACCCAGCAGGGCGTCACAGTCAAGAAGATCAATCCCAGCATCCTGATGGTGATCTCGCTCTACTCGCCCAAGGGGAGCCGGGACGCGCAGTTCCTCAACAACTACGCCATGATCAACATCCGGGACGCGCTGCTGCGCGTGCCGGGGATCGCGTCGGTGGATCTCTACGGCGGCGCCGAGTACGGGATGCGGGTCTGGCTCCGCCCCGACCGCCTCACCGCACTCGGCCTCACTCCCTCCGACGTCATCCAGGCCATCAAGGAACAGAATCTCCAGGCCCCGGCCGGGCAGGTCGGCGCGGCGCCCTCGCCGCCGGGCCAGGAGTTCACCTATACGGTGAGGGCTCCCGGCCGCCTGGCGAGCCCCGAGGAGTTCGAGAACATCATCCTCAAGCAGAGCTCGGGCGGCCGCGAGCTTCGGATCAAGGACGTGGGCCGGGCCGAGCTGGGCAGCGAGAACTACCGTTCCTTCGGCCGCGCGATCGTGAAGGACTCGACCGGGAAGTGGCTGGAAGGGCCAGCCGCGTCGCTCACGGTGTACCTGCTGCCGGGGGCCAATCAGCTGGCGTCGGCGGAGGGGATTTATCACACCCTCCACGAGTTGAGCACCTACTTCCCCACCGACATGGCCTACGAGATCGTCTACGACACCACGCCGGCGGTCGAGGCGAGCATCGAGGCGATCCTGCACACCCTGGTGGAAGCGTTCATCCTGGTGAGCCTGGTGGTGTTCGTCTTCCTCCAGAGCTTCCGCGCCACGATCATCCCGCTGATCACCGTGCCGGTCTCGCTGATCGGGACGTTCATCTTCTTCCCGCTGCTCGGTTTCTCGATCAACACGCTGACGATGTTCGGCCTGGTGCTGGCCATCGGCATCGTGGTGGACGACGCCATCGTGGTGGTGGAGGCGGTGATCCACCACATCGAGCACGGGAAGACGCCGCACGACGCGACCGTCCAGGCGATGAAGGAGGTGTCGGCCCCGGTCGTGGCCATCGCCCTGATCCTTTCGGCGGTGTTCGTGCCGGTGGCGCTGCTGGGCGGGCTCACCGGCCGGCTCTACCAGCAGTTCGCCCTGACCATCGCCATCTCGGTGCTGTTGTCGGCGTTCCTGGCGCTGAGCCTGGCGCCGGCGCTCTGCGCCATGTTCCTCAGGCCGGCTACGCCGACCGGCGGGCCGCTGGGCGCCTTCTACCGCGGCTTCAACCGCGTGTTCGACGTGACGACCAAGGGGTACGTCAAGTGGACCCGGCCGTTCGTCCGCAAGGCGGTGCTCACGATCGGCGTGGTGGTGCTGGCTACCCTCGCGACCGGCGTGCTCGGCAAGGCGCTCCCGGTCGGGTTCGTGCCGGATGAGGACATGGGCATCTTCATGGTCAACATCCAGCTCCCGCCTGCGTCCTCGCTGGAGCGAACCGAGGGCGTGGTGAAGCAGGTCGAGAACGTCCTCAAGCGGACCGACGGAATCGTGGCCTGCAACGGCGTCGGCGGCCTGGGGATCCTGACCAACTCCTTCAGCCCCGAGTTCGCCTCGTTCTTCTGCAAGCTGGCGCCGTGGGACGAGCGGAAGTCCGACGCGCTGCATGTCGCCGGCATTCAGCAGACCCTCAAGCGCTCCCTGTCCGACATCCCCGGCGCGGTGATCTTCCCCTTCGCTCCCCCGACGATTCCGGGCTTCGGCGCGGCCGGCGGCTTCAACTTCCTGCTCCAGGACCGGAGCGGGACGATGAGCGTGGCCGACCTGGGCAAGCAGACCCAGGTCTTCCTCGAGGCGGCGCGGAAGCGGCCTGAGCTGGCCAACCTGTTCACCTCCTTCAACCCGCAGGTTCCCCAGGTCGCGGTGGACCTCGATCGGGAGAAGGCGCGGACACTTGGGGTGCCGATCAACGACGTGTTCGCCGCCCTGTCGACCTCGATGGGCGGCGCCTACGTCAACGACTTCAACCGGTTCGGCCGGCTCTACCGGGTCTACGTCCAGGCCGAGCCCGCGTTCCGCCAGAAGCCCGAGGACATCGGCCAGTTCTACGTTCGGAGCAAGACCACGAATGAGATGGTCCCGCTGTCCACGCTCATGACGGTCAAACCAGCCTCCGGTACCGAGATCACCGTCCGGTTCAACCTGTTCCGGTCGGTGGCGATCAGTGGTGTCCCAGGCCCCGGCTATACCTCGGGCCAGGCTATGGCGGCAATCGAGGAAACGGCGGCCCAGGTGCTGCCCCGCGAGATGGGGCTCGCCTACGAGGGCTTCTCCTATCAGGAGAAGCAGGCGCCTCCGGCCGGACCGACCTTCGTCCTGGCGATCATCTTCGTGTTCCTGCTCCTCGCGGCCCTGTACGAGAGCTGGAAGCTGCCGTGGGCGGTGCTGCTGGAGACCCCGCTCGTGGCCCTGGGCGCCTTTTTCGGCGTCTGGCTCGCGGGCTACGACAACAACGTGTTCGTGCAGGTCGGCCTGATCATGCTGGTCGGCCTGGCGGCCAAGAACGCGATCCTGATCGTGGAGTTCGCCAAGGCCCAGCATGAAGGGGGCATGGCGGTCGAGGACGCCGCGCTCGAGGCGGCCAGGCTCAGGTTCCGGCCGATCCTGATGACCGCCTTCGCCTTCATCATGGGCGTGGTGCCGCTGGTGCTGGCCAGCGGCGCCGGCGCCGGGGCCCAGACTAGGATGGGCACCGCCGTGTTCTGGGGCATGCTGATCGCGACCATGGTGGGCGTGTTCCTGATCCCGGGCCTCTTCGCCATGGTCGAGCGAATCGGGCTGGGCAAGAAGAAGGAGGCGAAGGTAGGCCCGACGCCTACGCCGGCAGCGGCGGCATCGGCCGGGGCTCACTAGTATGCGCCTTGGCTACCGCGGGATTGCGCTGGGGCTCCTCCTGGCCGGGTGCGCGGTCGGGCCCAACTACAAGCGGCCGGAGACCGTGCCGGTGCCGCAGTCGTGGCGGGACACCAGCCAGGCGCTCAAGGACTCCTCCTTCGCCAACGTGCCGTGGTGGACCGTGCTGGGCGACACCACGCTCCAGGGCCTGGTCCGCATCGCGCTCAGGGAGAACCGGGACCTCCATATCGCCCTTGGGCGGGTGAACGAGGCCCGCGCGCTGCTGGGCATCCAGCGGTTCGAGATGTACCCCCAGATCAACATCCAGGGGCGCGTGGGCCACTCCAACGGCGCCGACTCGCTCATCTCGGGAGTGTCCGGGAGCGAGCTCGGCTTCCTCGGGGTCAGCTTGAATTGGGAGCTGGACCTCTGGGGCCGGCTGCGGCGACTCAACGAGTCGGCCAAGGCCGCGCTGCTGGCCAGTGAGGAGGGGCGCCGGGGCGTCATCCTGATCGTGGTGAGCGAGGTGGCCCGGGCCTACCTCGAGCTCCTCGACCTCGATGCCCAGGTGGCCATCGCCGATTCGTCGGTCAGCATCCGGCGCCAGTCGCTCGACCTGGCCCGATCCCGCTTCCAGGGCGGACTCACCTCCGAGCTGGACGTGAGCCAGGGGGAGAACGCGCTGGCCGTCGCGGAAGGCACGCTCGCGCGCACGCTCCGGTTCCGGACCCAGAAGGAGAACGAGCTCAGCGTGCTGCTGGGACGGCCGCCCGGGAACCTGCCCCGCGGCCTTCCGCTCAACCAGCAGCAGTTCCCCAACGTGATCCCGGCCGGCCTGCCCTCCCAGCTCCTGGAGCGCCGCCCGGACATCCGCCAGGCGGAAGAGCAGCTGCACGCTGCCAATGCCAGGATCGGGGCTGCGATCGCGGCACTCTTCCCGACCATCTCGCTGACCGCGGCGGGTGGATCCGTCAGCGACGATATCGGCAACCTGTTCAAGACCGGGACGGGATTCTTCAACATCGCCGCCAACCTGCTCCAGCCCATCATCAACTCGGGGCGGAACCACAAGCAGATCGCCGCCGAGCGGGCCCGGACCGAGGCCGCCGTCGGGCAATACGAGCGCACGGTCCTCATCGCGTTCGAGGAGGTCGAGGACGGCCTGGTCGCGGTGCAGCGCCTGCGGGAAGAGGCCGACGCGGCAAACCGCGCCGCGACCGCGGCCCGCCGCTCGGTGGTGCTCGCCGGGAAGCGCTACGAGGGCGGAGTAGACAATTATCTCAACCTTCTCGACGCGCAGCGGGAGCAGCTCGACGCCGAGCTCCAGGAGTCGGCGTTGCAGCGGGAGCAGCGGGTGGCGGTCGTGCGGCTGTATCGCGCGCTCGGCGGCGGCTGGGATCCGGTGACCGATACGCTGGCGCTCCCGCCGCCCAAGCCGGAGCAGGCGCAGAAACAAGAGCAGACGCCGAAGCCGTGAGGACCGAAGGTCAGACCATCGCGAGGCACTATGTCGTACATCGATGAACGGTCGCCGCTGCTCCGGGCAGTTCTGTTGGTCGCCGGGCTCGTGATCATCGCCGCGGGAATGAAGGCCACCTCGACCGTGGTGAACCTGATCCTGCTCTCGATCCTGCTCGCCACCACCCTGATGCCGGTGACGATCTTTCTCAACCAGCGGGGGATGGGACGGGGTGCCGCGATCGCGCTCACCGCGGTCCTCGCGCTGGTGGGCGGCGCGCTCCTCATCATGGTGCTGACCCGATCGATCAGCCGGCTGTCCGAGAACCTGCCCACCTATCAGGCCGCGCTCGGTGGGCTGGTGGAGAACATCACCGACAAGCTCGCCGCCCGGGGCATCGCCGTGGACCAGGCGATGAAGCCGGACCCGGCCAAGATCATGGGCCGAATCGGCGGCCTGCTGGGCGCGGCGCTAGGACTGGTGGGCTACGGCCTCCTCGCGATCGTGCTGGTCGTGCTGTTCCTGATCGAGATGCCGGTGATCTCCCCCGGTGAAGCCGGCCCCGGCAGCGTGCGGGCACGGCTGGATCAGGCGATGCGCCTGGTCCGCCGCTTCGTGGGCCTGAACGGCCTGATCGGCATCATCATCGCGGTGATCGATCTGACCATCATGCTGCTGATGGGCACCGACGGCGCGGTGCTCTGGGCGGTGATCTGCTTCCTGTTCGCCTTCGTACCGTTCGGCTTCATGCTGTCGCTGATCCCCCCGTTCATTCTCACCCTGCTGGAGCATGGCATCGGCCGGGCGGCCGTGCTCTTCGGACTCTTCTTCGTGGTCAACTTCATCGGCGACAACGTGATCAAGCCCAAGATCATGGGCTCCGGCCTGGGGCTCTCACCGCTGCTGATCGTGATCGCGCTGCTGGTCTGGGGGGCGGTGCTCGGGCCCATGGGGGCGCTCCTCGCGATCCCGCTGACCCTGGCGGTGAAGGAAATTCTTCCGATCTTCACCAGCCCGCCGCCCCCTCCGTCACGGGTCTGAAACAGGCTGTTTCGTCGCTGCACCAAGGTCTACTGTCCGCCCCGCCGACGCGGCCGGTATCGTGGGGCATCTCGAGACCAGGCACCTGGTTGAGAACACAGCGGAGCTGCCGCCGAGACCGGAACAGTCCCGCGCCGGTGGTCTGCTCGAGGAGCCATACGATGAGACAACTGCGTGCGGTCGCCCTGGGACTGCTGACCCT
>DASSML010000493.1:0-3360 GCA_035688895.1 Gemmatimonadales bacterium | reverse complement strand
TGCCCACATGGGGGCGGGCGAGGTCCTCGGCTTCGATGTGAGAGCGCGCCAGGTCATCGCCCGGGTGAGGGACATGCCGGGGGTGACCGGCGTGCGCGCGGTGCCCGCTCTGCAGCGCGTGTTCGCCTCGCTCAGCGCGGCGCACGAGGTCGCCGTGCTCGACAGCCGCGACGGCCGAGTGCTCGTTCGAATCCCGGCCGGCAGGTTCCCCGACGGACTGGCCTACGCGCCGCCGGCGAGGAAGCTGTTCGTGTCCGACGAGTTCGGGCGGCAGGAGATCGTCGTCGATGTCCCGACGTCCCGCAGCGCCCCGCCCATCGCTCTTGGCGGAGAGGCCGGCAACACCCAGTACGATGCTATGGGGAGGCGTGTCTGGGTCGCGGTGCAGACCCGCAATGAGCTGGTCGCCATCGACCCGCTCACGGCCTCAGTGGTCGATCGAGTCCCCGTGCAGGGGATCGAGCATCCGCACGGGTTCTTCGTGGACCCGGAGGGCAGGTTCATCTACGTGACGGGTGAGCAGAACGGCAGGCTGGGCGTCCTGGACGTGCGGGCGAAACGGATAGTGCACAGCTATCCCGTCGGCGCTGAGCCCGATGTGCTCGCGATGGACCCGGCGCGGCGGCGGCTCTACGTGGCGGCCGAGTCCGGCGTGATCTCGGCCTTCGATGTCCGCGGGGATTCACTAGTGGCGCTCCCCAGCTATCGGGCCCCTCGCGCCCACTCCGTCGCGGTGGACCCGACCACTCATTTCATCTATGTGCCGCTGGAGAACGTCGGCGGCAAGCCGACCCTCCGAATTCTCCAGTTCGAGTGACTCAGGTCTTCTTGCTCCACGGCGGCACGATCTGCTGCATCCGGGCATACGACACCACCTGCCCCAGGTGCTCGTGCAGGTCGTTCAGCGTGTACATCGCCGCGACGCGGGGCAGGGTCGGCTGCCCGTAGTAGGTGATGGACGCATTCATCTTGTCGAGCGACAACCCGCCGACCGTGGCGCTGAGGAGCTGCAGCGACTTGTCCATCTCAGCGACCAGCTGGTCGTCCGGGAGCTTGCCCAGCCGGGTCTCCTCGGCGTCGAAGTTGGCCACCGAGCCGGCCGGCAGCTTCGCCCCGAACATCGCCGACTCGAGATTCCCCTCCGCGGCCACGTGGGCGAAGACCTGGTGGAACGACCGGCTCCCCTCCATCGGCCGCCAGCCGTGCTTGTCGGCCGGCACCGCCTTGGCCAGCGCCAGGAACTTGTCGCGCATCCCGTCGATGTCTTCCTTCTGCATCTTGCGCCACGTCTCGAACTCGGCCGTGTTGCTGACGGCCTGCGCGGCGACCGAGGTGGGAGCGACACCGGCCAGGCCTGCCATCAGGGCCAGGGCCGGCAGTGAGAACCGACTCGACGACGGGGCCATACACTGCTCCTTGAGGAGGATGCGACCAGGACGGCTACCCTGTCGTACGGATCGGAGCGACGGAAGTTCCGTCCTCAGCCGCCCGACGGGAAGGTCTGCACCCGGAACGCCGGCGCATGATGGTCCGCCGCAGGACGACTGTCCGGAATGGTGATCTTGTTGCCGTCGCGCAGGGCCGCGTACTGGGGCGACAGGATCTCAATCCCGCCGGCGTTGAACTGGTCCTGGATGTTCTCGTGCAGCCGCGCGTAGGTCAGGTGAATGTCGTTGGGCCGGTCGGTATAGGCGTTGAGCTGGTAGCTGACATAGGAGTCGTCGAGGCTGGTCTGCAGGATGTACGGTTCGGGCTCCTCCAGGATCCCGTCCGTGGCGCCCGCGGCGGCCAGCAGCAGCTGGTGCACCGTGCGCCAGGGGGCGTCGTATCCGATGGTCACGCCGGTGTGGAGAATCAGTCCGGCGTCGCGCACCGACGAGCTGAAGTTGACGATGTGGCTCGCGAGCACCATGGCGTTGGGAATGGTGATGTCCTCGTGATGGATGGTCCGGACCCGGGTCACCAGCAGCGTTTTCTCGAGGACATCCCCCGTCGTGTCGGCGATGCGGACGCGGTCCCCCACCCGGAACGGGCGCATGTAGGTGAGGACGACCCCGGCCACCATGTTGGCGGTCGCGGACGTGGACCCCAGTGACAGGAGGATCCCGACGAACACCGACACTCCCTTGAACGCGTCGGACTGGGAGCCCGGCAGGTACGGGAAGACCACGATCAGGGCGACGACGAGCACGAACAGCCGCACCAGCTTGTAGGTCGGATCCGCCCACTCGGAGGGGAAGTTGGGCAGCTCCAGGCGCCCGCTGGCGATTCCGTGGAACACCAGGCGGATCACCTTGAGCACGAAGCGGGTCACCGCGATGATGACGACGATGAAGAAGAGCTTCGGGATGAACTGCAGGAAGGCGACGCCGACCAGCCGCAGCGGCTCCACTACCCAGCCGAGCAGCGTGCTGGCGAAGCCCCGGGTCCAGGGGAAGAAGCTGAAGACGGCGGAGAGGTAGGCGTACCCGAGAAGCAGGACGGCGACGACGCGGAGCATCCTGACGGCGCTGACCAGGACCTCGGTGATCTGCCCGCTCGAGAACAGCTCGAAGCGCCCCACCTTTAACGGGTGCACCCGCGTGTCCCGCCAGCTTCGGAGCCGGCGGATCGTCCGCGCGAGGAGCAGGGTCAGCCCCTTCAGGACCAGCAGGAACAGCACGGTAGCGACCAGCGTCAGGCCGGCGCCGATGAGGAGCCGGCGAAGCACCGCCTCCGGCTGACGGGCGCGGACCGCCACGGTCAGCGCGTGCGCCCGTTCCGCCGCCAGCAGCGCCCGGGTCGTACCGGCGGAATCGGCGTCCTCGTCGGTGACCGTGAAGAGCACGATCGAGTCCGCCATCACATCGGTACTGAGCCCGTTGTCGACGGCGACGGTCGAATCGAGCGTCGCGAGCCGCTGGCCCACGACCCGCTGGATCCGCTCGGCCGCCACGGCGGCCCGCTGCTCGGGGGTGAACGGCCCCAGCCGCGCCTTGACCAGAAACAGTGTGTCCCGGCCCAGGAGCACTGGGGCGCCGGTCGCGGGCGCCCCGGCGCCGGAGTCCGCCTGGCTCACGGCCACGCTCGGACTGGCGGCGCAGAGCACCGAGGCGACGGAAAGAGACCCCGGAATGAGGCGACGCATAGGCCTGCTCACGATGAGAAGGGCCGGTAATCGGTTGTTTGAGGTCCCGTCAAGATACCGCCGAAAATCCAGCCTCCCAAGGAGACCGAGCTGGCCGCGGAGTCCGCGAGCTGACGCTGCTGTCGCGGCCCCGCATGGCGGCCGTTCTAACCTTTCAGCTCCCGTGACCCTTTTTACTTCCGGCTTCCGCATAGGGGATGAACACCATCCATATCCCCGACTCGGAGGCTCCA
>DASSML010000492.1:0-2214 GCA_035688895.1 Gemmatimonadales bacterium | reverse complement strand
CTACCCGGCCTGCGATTTCTCCACCTGGAACAAGCCGGTGCCCGACACCTGTCCGAATTGCGGCTTCGTCGGCATGGAGAAGAAGGTCAGCAAGGCCGAGGGCGAGACCCGCACCTGCCTCAAGTGCAAGCACAAGATCGTTCTCGCCGAGCCCGAGGAGGTGGCGCTGGCGTGACCGCGTCCGCGACCGTGGTGGGCGGCGGCCTGGCCGGGACGGAGGCCGCCTGGGCCCTGGCGGAGCGCGGCGTGCGGGTCATTCTCCACGAGATGCGGCCGGTGGTTCCCACCCCGGCGCATCGCACCGACCGGCTGGCCGAGCTGGTCTGCAGCAACTCCTTCAAGTCCATCGACACCACCAATGCCCACGGCCTGCTCAAGGCCGAGCTTCGTGCGCTCGGGAGCGTGCTCCTGCCTTGCGCCGACGAGGCGCGGGTCCCCGGCGGCTCGGCGCTCGTGGTGGACCGGGAAGTGTTCTCCCGCGCGGCGGACGAGAAGGTGCGCGCGCATCCCAACATCACCGTCGTTCGCGACGAGGTGGCCGAGCTGCCGTCGCCCGGCGTGATCGCCACGGGGCCGCTCACCTCCGACCGGCTGGCCCAGGCGATCGGCGCGCGGCTCGGGGCCGAGGCGCTCGCCTTCTACGATGCGATCGCCCCGGTGGTGGCCGACGAGTCGCTCGACCACGACCGGCTCTATCGCCTGTCCCGCTACGGCAAGGGCGACGGCGACGACTACCTGAACGCCCCGCTCGACCGCACCGGCTACGACGCCTTCCTCGACGCGATCTCGGCGGCCGACCAGCATCAGGGGCACGACTTCGACCAGGTCCCCTATTTCGAGGGATGCCTGCCGGTCGAGGAGATGGCGCGGCGGGGGCGGGAGACGCTCCGCTTCGGACCCATGAAGCCGGTGGGCTTGCCGGACCCGCGCACCGGGCGGGAGCCGCATGCGGTCGTGCAGCTCCGGCGGGAGGACAAGGCCGGGCAGATGTGGAACCTGGTCGGCTTCCAGACCCGGCTTCGGATCCCGGAGCAGCAACGGGTGTTCCGGATGATCCCGGGGCTCGAGTCGGCCGAGTTCCTCCGGTTCGGGAGCATTCACCGGAACGCCTATCTCAACAGCCCCGCCAGCCTCGGCCCCGCGCTCACGGCCAGGGACGACGACCGCCTCTTCTTCGCCGGACAGCTCACCGGCGTCGAGGGCTACACCGAATCGCTCGGCACCGGACTCCTCGCCGGCATCAATCTGGCGCGCCGCCTCGAGGGCCGACCCCCCGCCGTCCCGCCGCCCACGACGATGCTGGGCGGACTGTACCGCTACCTCCGCGACGCCGATCCGAAGCACTTCCAGCCGATGAACGCCAACTTCGGTTTGCTCGATCCGCTGCCGGGCAAGGTGAAGAAGGACGCGAAGAAGAGTCTGCTGGCCGAGCGGGCGCGGCACGACTTTCACTCGTGGATGGCGGAGCTGGTGCGATGATTCACCACGAAGACACGAAGCACACGAAGGACACGAAGAACAGCATGATGGTGGGGGGCACACCCACATATCACTGCTTTTCTTCGTGTCCTTCGTGCTCTTCGTGTCCTTCGTGTTGAACTGGCCGCACGATGCCCGCTGAGCGCGCGATGCCCATCAAGCAGCCACCCGAGATAGCCGAGTATCTGCTCCATCTCGAGAAAGAGAAGGGCGCCAGTCCGCACACCGTGAAGGCGTACCGCCGCGATCTGGAGGCATTCATCGAGTTCTGCGACCGGCACTACGGCGGCACGTGGAGCTGGACGACGGTAGACCGGCTCGGGCTGCGTGGGTTCCTGGGCGAGCTGCAGCGTCGCGGCCTGGCCAAGCGGACCGCGGCACGGAGCCTGTCGGCCGTGCGGAGCTTTTACCGCTACCTCCAGGTGCATCACGACGTCCCCAATGCCGTGGCCCGTGCGGCCAAGGTGCCACGGATCGACAAGCGGCTGCCCACCTACCTGGACCGGGAGCAGACCGAGCGGCTCTTTTCGTGGGCCGAGTCGCGTGCCGCGGGGGACGAATACAAGCCGACCCGCGATCTCGCGATCCTGGAGCTGTTCTACTCCACCGGCATCCGGCTGAGCGAGCTGAGCGGGATGAACCTCGACGACCTGGACCTGCTGTCGGATCAGGCCAAGGTCCGCGGGAAGGGACGGAAGGAGCGGATCGTCCCGGTAGGATCGCGCGCGGTGCTGG
>DASSML010000491.1:0-8850 GCA_035688895.1 Gemmatimonadales bacterium | reverse complement strand
AACCAGATCGTCCGCGAGGAGCTGCAGGCAGGGTGATGGAGACGGCGGAGCGTGATGCACTCGACGGGGTGCCGGCCCACGATCAGGCCGGCACCCCGTCGCCTTTGCCGGACCTCTCTTCGGCGGAGGCGCTGGAGACGGTCGAGCTCGCCGAGGTCGTGGAGCGGGTGGCGGGACTGGCCGCCGGCCCGCTCGGCGCCGAGCGGGTACGCCGGCGCCGGCCCACCGACGACCTCGCCTGGATCCGGGAGGAGCTTGCCCGGGTAGGCGAAACAGCCGGCCTCTTCCGCCGGGGCGACCGTCTCCTGGCCGAGGCCATCCCCGATGTCAGCCGGACCCTCGCCCGGCTCCGGATCGAAGGCAGCGTGCTGGATGGGCGGGAGCTGGCGGCCATCCAGAAAGCGCTGAGCGCCGCCCGGCAGGTACACGCCGATCTTCGCCGGGTGGCCGACGCCGCGCCGCTCGCCGCCGCTCTTTCCTCGCCGCTACCGGACAAGACGCTGGAACGCAGGCTGGAGCAGTCGCTCGATGCCGACGGCGCGGTGCTCGATACCGCCAGTCCGGCACTGGCCTCGGCGCGCCGCGAGGTGCACCAGGCCCGGGCTCGGCTGATCCGCCGCCTCGAATCGCTGCTGCGCGGGCTCGAGCCTGGCGCGACCGCCGCCGACGCATCGGTGACGGTTCGGGGTGGCCGATACGTCATCCCGGTCCGCCGCGATTCGCGCAGCCGCCCGGACGGTATCGTCCACGACGAGTCGGGCAGTGCCGGCACACTCTTCGTCGAGCCCAGCGCGGCGATCGAGCTGGGCAACGCACTCCGCGAAGCGGAAACCGCGGAGGAGCGGGAGACCCTCAAGGTTCTGCGGGAGCTCACCGGGATGTTACGCCCGGAGCTGCCCGCGATCCGCGGGGTGGTGGAGATGTGCGTCGCGGTGGACGATCTGGTTGCCCGGGCGCGCTGGGCGGTGGCCTGCGAGGGCGAAGTGCCGGAGGTGCACCCCGCTCCCTCGTCGCTCCGGATCGTGAACGGGCGCCACCCGCTGCTGCTGGGCGGCGTGGAGCCGGTGATTCCGTTCGACCTCGAGATGCCGGTGGAGGAGCACACGCTGCTCATCAGCGGCCCAAACACCGGCGGCAAGACGGTCCTCCTCAAGGCGGTGGGGCTCGCGGCGGCGCTGGCGCAGAGCGGGATCGTTCCGCCGGTCAGCGCGGGCAGCCGTCTCCCCGTGTTCACCGCCTTCTTCGCCGACATCGGAGACCGCCAGTCGATTGCGGCGAGTCTGTCGACCTTCAGCGCCCACGTCGCCATGCTGCGGCGGGTGCTCGACCGGGCCGACGCGGGCACGCTGGTCCTCCTCGACGAGGTCGGGAGCGGAACCGACCCGGCCGAAGGCGCGGCACTCGCAGCGGCGACGCTCGCGGCGCTCACCGGGCGCGCCAGCCTGACGCTCGCCACGACGCACCTGGGCGCCCTCAAGGATCTGGCCAGCCACACCGCGGGCGTGGTGAACGCGTCGCTGCAGTTCGACGCCGCGACGCTGACGCCGACCTATCGGTTCGTGAAGGGCGTGCCCGGGCGCTCCTACGGACTCGCGATCGCCCGGCGCCTCGGCGTCGCCGGCGAGATCCTCCAGGACGCCGAGTCGCGGATGCCGGACGCTGAACGGAACCTCGACGCGCTCCTGGCTGTGGTGGAAGAGCGACAGCGCGCGCTCCAGGCCTCGCAGGCGGCGCAAACCGAACGCGAGGTCGAGCTCGACGCCCTGGAGGCCAGGCTCCGGACCGACGCCGAGAGCCAGGCAGCTCGGGCCGCCGAGCTGGAGCGGCGCGAAAAGTCGGCCGAGCGGGAGGGAAGGCGCCAGGTCAAGGCCTACCTGATGGACGCGCGGCGGCTGGTGGAGGAGGCCCTGGGCGCGGCCCGCACGGCGGCCGACGATGCGGCCGCGCGAGAGGCGCGCCGCATGGTGGAGGAGGGCATCCGAACCGAGGGTGAGCGGCTCGCCGAGGCGGAGCGCACGGTCGCGGCGAGCGCCGCGGGCGGTGAGGCCGCCATCGAATCCGGTACCCGGGTGCGGCTTCCGAGCGGCGCCACCGGCGACGTGCTCGAGGTCCGCGGCGACGGCAAGGCAGTGGTCGGGTTGGGTGCCATGCGGATGGTAACCGACACCACCGGGCTGACGGTGTTGCCCGGGGGCAAGGCCCGGAGACAGGCCGAGCCGCCCGCGCCCGCGTCGGGCTCCGTCACCGAGACCATGCTCGAGGTCGACCTCCGCGGGCTCACTGGCGACGAGGCCGAGCAGGCGACGCTCGCCGCAGTGGACGCGGCGGTCCTCGCCGAGCAGCCCTTCCTCCGCATCATTCACGGGATGGGCACTGGCGTGGTGCGCGAGCGGGTGCGCCGGATCGTGTCCCGCGACAAGCGGATTCGGAGCTACGCCTTCGCGCCGCGCAACCAGGGTGGAACCGGCGTCACCATCGTGGAGTTTTCCGCGTGAGCATGATCCCCGACGAGACCGTCGACCAGGTGCGCGAGAGCGCCGACCTGGTCGGGATCATCGGCGAGTCGGTGGAGCTCAAACGGACCGGCTCCGACTACCGGGGACCTTGTCCGTTCCATGGCGGCACCCACCGGAACTTCGCGGTCATTCCGAAGAAGGGTCGCTACTACTGCTTCGTCTGCCACGAGAGCGGCGACGTGTTCAGCTGGCTGATGAAGCGGTTCGGCATGGACTATCCGACGGCCGTGCGCGACGCGGCTCGGCGCACCGGCATCGTCATTCCCGAGCGACCCGGGCGGTCCGGCCCCGATCCGCGGGAGCCGCTGTACGAGGCGCTTTCGGCGGCGCAGGACTGGTTTACCCGGCGACTGGTCGAGGCGGACGAGGGCAAGGATGCCCGGGACTACCTCACCGGCCGGGATGTCACGCTGGAGACGGCGGAGGTCCACGGCTTCGGCTTCGCGCCGAAGGGCCGGGGCTTCCTGGCGGCGATGGCCGAGCTGGGCGTCAAGGACGAGGCCCTGCTCGAGGCCGGGCTCACCGTGCGGAAGGACGACGGGACGGTCATTCCCCGATTCCGCGGTCGTCTGCTCTTTCCGATTCACGACCTGCGTGGCCGCCTGTCGGGGTTCGGCGGACGACTGCTCGGACCGGGCGAGCCCAAGTACCTGAACACGCCCGAGACCCCGATCTTCCACAAGGGAAAGCAGCTCTACAACCTGCATCAGGCCAAGAACGCGATCCGGAAGGCCGAAAGCGTCATCCTGGTGGAGGGATACTTCGACGTGCTCCGACTGACGCTGGCGGGTGTGGAGCACGTGGTGGCGCCGCTGGGGACGGCGCTCACCGGGGACCAGGCATCGCTGCTTCGGCGCTTCGCTCCTGCCGCCGTGCTGCTCTACGACAGCGATGCGGCCGGTCTCCGCGCCACCTTCCGCGCGGGCGACGAGCTGCTGCGCCACGGCCTGCGGGTGCGGGTGGCGACGATGCCCGAGGGCGAAGATCCCGACACGCTGGTGCGCCGGGGCGGCGCCGCGGCGCTCGAGCCGCTGGTGGACGACGCGATGGATGTGCTGGAGCGGAAGCTTCAGCTGCTGCAGCAGCGCGGGTGGTTCGAAGGAGTGGAGCACCAGCGCGACGCGCTCGACCGGCTGCTGCCCACGATCCGCGCGACCGCCGACCCGATCATGCGTGACCTCTACCTGAAGACCGTCTCGGAGCGGACCGGGGTCAGCCGGGAGGTGCTGCAGCAGCAGGCCGCGACCCGGCCGGCGGGTTCGGGGGTCGGGGACGGCCAGCCTCGCGTGGCGGACGGCGGACCGGCCCGCGCCGCTGGTCCGGGCGCGCCACGGACCCGCTCGCGTCGGCGGCACGAGGACCTCAGCGCCGAGCGCGACCTGCTTCGGGTGCTGATGCGGGACCGGACCTGGCTCGCCAGGGCCGCGGAGGAAGTCCCCCCGGAGTGGTTCGAGACCGAGCCCCTCCGGGAGGTCTACGAATCGCTCCGCCGCAGTCCCGAGAACGTCGGCTCCGGACTATTCTTGGAGCAGTTGTCCCCGGCGGCGCGACGGGCCTGGGCCTGGCTCGACAGCATCGAGGCCAAGTACGGGTCACCGGATCCGGACCTCACCTACGTGGGCGCGGTCCGGACCCTGGAGGTGCGACCGCTGCGCCGCCGTCGGGCGGAGCTCACGCTCCGGCTCCGCCGGGTGGGACTCGCCGCCGAGGAGCAGGACGCGCTGATCGAGGAGCGGCGCCGGCTGGACGACGAGATCTCCTCGAAGTACCCGGAGGAGCAGACCAAAAGACACTTGCGACGAGGGGATGTTGATGCACGCTGATCTGGTCAAGCTGCTCGACCTGCAGGCGAAGGACGGGGTGGTGTCGGAAGTCGAACGGCGGCTGGAGGCGCTCCGCGGAGAATTCACCACGCTGGACCAGGCACTCGAGCAGGCGCGGGCCGGTCTCGAGGCGGCCCGGCGCACGGCTTCGGAGGCAGGCCGCCGGCGGGACGAGCTGGAGGCCAAGATCGAGAGCTATCGGCTGCTGCAGGACCGACGGCGGCTCCGCCTCGAGCACGTGCGCAATCCCAAGGAGGCCTCCACCCTGATGGCGGAGCTGGACCTGGCCCGCTCCGTCGTCGCCAAGGAGGAGAACGACTGGGTCCGGAGCGCGGAGACGGTCACCCAGCTCGAGCGCAAGGCGAGTGAGGAAGAGCGGAACGTGGCCCTGGTCGAGGAGGGCCAGGGGCCGGAGCGGGAGCAGCTGAACGGCCGCCTGGCCGAGCTGCAAGCCGAGCTGGCGGCGGCCAACGCCGACCGGGAGGAAACGGCGGGACGGCTCGACCGCTCGCTTCGCACCCGGTACGAGCGGCTCCGGAAATCCCGGCTGGCCGAGGTGGTGGTGCCGCTCATCTCCAACGGCTGCGGGGCCTGCCACACCGCGGTGCCGATGAACCGTCGAAGCCAGATCCGCAGCGGGGCGGTGATCGAAGGATGCGAAGCCTGCGGCGCGATCCTGTACCCGCCGGAAGAGGCGCGGTCCGCGGGATGAACAGCATTCCCGGCAATTTGCCATGGTGAGCGCCACCCAGACGCCGTTCCTGCGGTGGATCGTCGCCCCTCGGCCGGACCACGCCCAGGTGCTGGCGCTCGCCGAGCGGCTGTCGCTGCCCGTGGCGCTGGCGGCGCTGCTGGTCCAGCGGGGGCAGCATGAGGCCGAGACCGCCCGTCACTATCTCCGTCCCGCCCTCGGCGCCCTGACCGATCCCGCGGCGTTGGCGGGCATGGCGGAAGCGGTCGATGCCATCGCCGCCACCGTGCGCGCGGGTGGCACCATCATGGTCCACGGCGATTACGACGTGGACGGCCAGTGCGCCACGGCCCTCCTCACCCGGGCGCTTCGCGCCGCCGGCGCCGACGTGGTGCCCTTCGTGCCGCACCGGCTGCGCGATGGCTACGACTTCGGTCCCGCCGGCCTCGCCGCGGCGCAGGCGGCGGGCGCCTCGCTGGTCATCACCTGCGACTGCGGCATCACCGCCGTCGAGACGGTCCACCTGGCGCGGGCCGCGGGTGTCGGGGTGGTCATCACGGACCACCACCTCCCCGGCGAGGTGCTGCCGCCGGCCCTCGCCGTCATCGATCCGCAGCGCCCCGACGATGCCTCCGGGCTCACCACGCTCTGCGGCACCGGCATCGCCTTCAAGCTGGTGCAGGCACTGGTGCCCGCGCTCGGACTCCCGGCCAACCTGCCGTATTACCTGCTCGACCTGGTGGCACTCGCCACCGTGGCCGACGTGGTCCCGCTGCAGGGCGAGAATCGCATTCTGGTCAAGCACGGCCTTCGGCTCCTGGCCGACAGCGCCTGGCCGGGGCTTCGCGGCCTGGTCCACGCCAGCGGCCTCGGAGGCAAAGAAGTTCGGGCCGGCCACTGCGGGTTCATCCTGGGCCCGCGGCTCAACGCGGCGGGCCGCATCGGCGACGCGATGGATGGCCTCCGACTCCTGCTCTCGGACGATCCGGCCGAGGCCTCCACGCTGGCATCCCAGCTCGACGGTCTCAACACCGAACGGCAGGCGCTCGATCAGCGGATCCTGGACGAGGCGCTCGAGCAGGTCGAGCGCTCGGCCGATCTCGAGCGGGACGCGGGCTTCGTCCTCGCCGGCGATGGCTGGCACCCTGGGGTGGTCGGAATCGTGGCGTCGCGCGTCGTCGAGCGTTACGGGCGCCCGGCATTCCTGATCGCGTTCGACGGCGAGATCGGGAAGGGCAGCGGCCGGAGCATCTCCCGCTTCGACCTCCACTCGGCGCTGCTCGCCTGCGGCGACCTGCTGGAGCGTTTCGGCGGTCATCACATGGCGGCCGGTCTCACCATACGGCGGAGCAATCTCGATGCCTTCCGTGAGCGCTTCGCCGGCCTCACCCGCGAGCGACTCACGCCGGACGACCTCGGCCCGGAGCAGCGGGTGGATCTCGAGGTCAGCCTGGCGGACATGACCCACGAGCTGGAGCGCCTCTGCCGCTACCTGGAGCCCTGCGGGACCGGCAACGCCAGCCCGGTGTTCGGCGTGCGGGGCGTGCGCCTGGCGGGTCGGAAGAACGTCGGCGCGGGCCACCTCAAGGGCGTGCTCGACGACGGGCGGTCGCGGCTGCCCGCCATCGGCTTCCAATGGGCCGACCGGGTGCCCTGGTTGGGCGACGGCCCGGTGGACGCGGCGTTCCGGCTGGAGTGCAACGAGTGGAACGGGCAGCTCACGCTGCAGGCACGGTTGTGCGCGTTGTCTCCCGCGGCTGGCGCCGCGTGACCGCGGGCGGACGGTCGGAGGGTCGGAGGGTCGGACGGGCGGCCAGGCGCATTGCTGCGGGGTCGTCGCCGCGGGTCACGTCTTACGTCGCTGACGCCCCTCGGGATGCGATTCCACCCGCGCCTCCGCCTGGCCGCCTGTCCGCCCGTCCGAACGTCCGACCGTGCCCCTGACCAACCCATGCGCATCGTCGGGGGCCTCTACGGCGGCCGTCGTCTCGTGGTGCCCAAGGACGCCCGGGTCCGGCCCACGGGCGACCGGGTGCGCGAGGCCTGGATGAGCATTCTGGGCGGCGAGCTCGAGGGCGCTCGAGTCCTCGACCTCTTCGCGGGGAGCGGGGCGCTCGGCCTGGAGATGCTCTCCCGCGGGGCGGCGCACGCCGATTTCGTCGAGATTAGCCCCGCCTCGCTCACGGCCTTGCGGCAGAACATCGAGGCCCTGGGTGCCGCCGCCGAGACGACCGTGCACCGGGGGGACGCTCTTCGCTTCGTCGAGCGGGTCCCCGCCGGGGCCTTCGACATCGCGGTCGCCGACCCCCCCTATACCATGGACGCGGCCGAGCGGCTGGTGGCGCTCTTCCGCCGGCACCCGTTCGCCTCCATTCTATCGGTCGAGCATCCGGCCGATCGGGCGCTCCCCGGCGACGAGACCCGCCGGTACGGCGACACCGCCCTCACCTTCTGCCGTGCGCCCGCTCCCTGACCATGACCCGGATTGCGCTGTATCCCGGCTCGTTCGACCCGCCCACACGCGGGCATGAAGACCTCATCCGGCGGAGTCTCGCCCTGGCCGACCGGGTGATCGTCGCGGTGGCGGCCAATTCGGCCAAGCAGCCGCTCTTCTCGGTCGAGGAGCGCCAGGCGATGCTGCGCGCCGCGGTTGGCGCCGAGTCCCGGATCTCGGTGGAAACCTTCGAAGGCCTGCTGGCCGACTTCGCCAAGAAGTCGGGAGCCTCGGTGGTGGTACGCGGCCTCCGGGCGGTCAGCGATTTCGAGTACGAGTTCCAGATGGCGCTCATGAACCGTCAGCTCCATCCCTCACTGGAGACTGTTTTCCTCGTCCCCGCGGTGGACCTCACCTATCTGAGCTCGAGCCTGGTGCGCGAGGTGGCGCGCTACGGCGGCGACGTGAGCGCCCTGGTGCACCCGAAGGTGGCCGAGGCGCTGGCCCGCCGGTTCGGCCGATGAGCTTTCGCGCCGAGCTGCTCCGCCGGGCCGCGGGACGCAAGGCGCGCATCGTGCTCTGCGAGGGCAACGACCCGCGGGTGCGGGCCGCAGGCGAGCGACTGGGGCGGGAAGGCATCGCCCAACCGATCCTGCTGGGCGACGGCGCCCTCGACCCCGCCAGGGATTCCCGCCTCGGCCGAGTCGCCCAGCATCTGCGCGACCGCCGCCCCGACCAGATCCGCGATGGTGTCCACGCGCTGGATGTGGGGGCCATGCCGACCAATTTCGGCGCCGCGCTGGTGGCGCTGGGCGAGGCCGACGGCGCCGTCTCCGGCGCGGTCGCTCCCACCAAAGAGGTCATCCGGGCCGCCCTCTGGGCCATCGGCACCGCACCCGGGGTGCGCCGGGTGAGCTCCGCGTTCTACATGGTGCTCCCGGACGACCAGGTCCTGACCTACACCGACTGTGCGGTGGTTCCCGATCCCTCCCCCGAGGAGCTGGCGAGCATCGCGCTGGCCGCCGCGCGGGACCGCGCCAGCCTGGTGGGCGACGAGCCCCGGGTGGCCTTCCTTTCTTACAGCACCCGGGGCAGCGCCGAGGGGCCGATGGTGGAGCGGGTCCGGGCGGCAGCCGCCCGGTTCCGCGAGCTCGCGCCGCAGATCCCCTCGGACGGCGAGGTACAGGTCGATGCCGCCCTGGTCCCCGAGGTCGGCGAGCGGAAGGCGCCCGGCTCGGAGCTGGGCGGCAAGGCCAACGTGCTGGTGTTCCCCGATCTCGACGCGGGCAACATCGCCTACAAGCTGACCCAGCGCCTGGCCGGCGCGAGCGCCATCGGCCCCATCCTCCAGGGGCTCGCGCGGCCGATGGCCGACCTGTCGCGCGG
>DASSML010000490.1:0-2150 GCA_035688895.1 Gemmatimonadales bacterium | reverse complement strand
CGGCAAGGCCAACGTGCTGGTGTTCCCCGATCTCGACGCGGGCAACATCGCCTACAAGCTGACCCAGCGCCTGGCCGGCGCGAGCGCCATCGGCCCCATCCTCCAGGGGCTCGCGCGGCCGATGGCCGACCTGTCGCGCGGGGCCACGGTCGATGATATTGTCGAGGTGGCCGCGATGGTGGCCCTGCAGGGCAGTCCCACGAGCTGAGGGAGATACGCGATGGGGTTCAGCCAGTCCCGCGACGGCAGCGGGGTGACCGTGGTCAAGGTCGAAGGCCAGTTGATCGTCGGCAACCGTCAGGAGCTCAAGGACCTCGTCTTCGCGGCGCTGGACAAGGGTGAGCGTCGGATCCTGATCGACTTTTCTCAGACCGGGTACATCGACTCGTCCGGTCTCGGCGCCCTGGTTTCCATTTCCAAGCGGGTCCGCGAGGCCGGCGGCGAGCTCCGGCTCTCGGGTCTCAACGAGGATCTCCGCAGTCTGTTCGAGCTCACCAAGCTCGACACGCTCTTCGCCATCGCGGAGACTCCCCAGCAGGCCCTGTCCAGCTTCTAGTCCCGACCGCCATGACGTCGCCCCTTCGCCTCTGCGTCCGCCGCTCCCCGGCTCCGGACGCGGAAGGCGCCGCGACACTCGTCACCCTGCGGCTGCCCAGCGACATCGCCTGCGTGGAGGAGGCGGTGGAGCTGGTGGTGCGGCACTGCCTGGCCGGCCACGAGACCACCCGCAAGACCCGCTTTCGCCTCCAGGTCTCCCTCAGCGAGGCGCTCAGCAACGCGATCCTCCGAGGCAACCGCGAGGAACAGGACAAGTGGGTGGATGTCCGGGCCGAGCTCTTCACCGACGTGATTCGGGTGTACGTGACGGACGAAGGAGTGGGCTTCGATCCGGCCACCGTGCCCGAGCCGATCCGTCCGGAGCAGATCGACGAGCTGGGCGGTCGCGGTCTCTTCCTCATCCGCAAGCTGGTGGACGCGGTCCACTTCAACCCGCAAGGGAATTCCATCTGCATGATGCTCCGCCGTCCCTAGGACGGCTCGAACTCGTGCTCGACCGGCTGGGGACCCTGATCGGGGGATCGGTGCGTCTCTGGCGGTTCGACGGGCGCGCCCTGCGCATCGCCGGCGGGGCCGACCCCGGGTGGTCTCCGCCCATTCCGCGGAGCCCCGGGCTCGTGCCCACGCCCCAGGGCTCGACCTGGCTCACGCCGATCGAGGAGATCGAGGGCTTCTGGCTCGGCGTCCAGGCCGATGGCGAGGAGGCCATGCGCGCCGGCGCCGAGCGGGTGCTGCCGGTGGTCGAGGCGCTGCTCGACGCGGAGCGCCAGCGCGCCTACATCGCCGAGGAGCTCACCAGCCGCTACGAGGAGATCGACCTCCTCTACGCCATCAGCGAGATCCTGGGGCAGACCGTGCGCCTGGAGGAGGCCACCCAGACCATCGTGCGCGAAGTCGCCTCGGTGGTCGGCGCCCGGCGGGCGTCGATCATGGTCTTCGACGAGGCCGGCGGGGTGCTGCGGACGGTGGCGGCGCGCGGGTTCGGGACCGACGGGCTGCAGCCGGTGAGTGTGGAGGACGACTGCTCCATTGCGGCCCGGGTGTACCGCGAGCGGCGGATCATCGCCCACGACCCGGCCCACCCGGAGGGCGATGCCACCGAATGCGGCGACGACCGGGGATACAAGGGCGACGCCTTCCTGAGCGTGCCGATCTGCTATGGCGCGGCCACGGCGCCACTCCGCTGCGTCGGCGTCATCAACCTTACCGACCGGATCGGCGGCGACCGCTTCACCCTGGGCGACCGGAAGCTGGTCGCCGCCATCGCCAACCAGATCGGCGCCGCGGTGGAGAACGCCCGCCTGGTCGAGCGCGACGCGCGCCAGCAGCGCCTCCGGCGGGAGCTGGAGCTGGCTCACGACCTCCAGCTCAAGCTCCTCCCCCGTCCCTCCGTGCTCCAGGGCGACGCCGAGGTCGCGGCGCGCTGCTATCCGGCGGACTCGGTCGGCGGTGACTTCTACACCTTCAGCCGGCTGGGCCGCGGGCGGGTGGGAGTGATGCTGGGGGACGTGGCCTCGCACGGCTTCTCCGCCGCGCTGGTGATGGCGCTGGTGATGTCGGCCGCCGGCATTCACGCCGCGGCATCGGTCACG
>DASSML010000489.1:0-3339 GCA_035688895.1 Gemmatimonadales bacterium | reverse complement strand
ACCATGCTCGCGACGCCATCCGGATAGGCACTCACCAGCGCGGGCGGCGACCCCACGTCCCGGCCTGGCCGGAAGGTGAGCGAGACGGTGTTCTCGTGCAGCGTGACCGGGCCGACCGGCGGCGCGTAGAGCTGTCCTTCGAAGTCGGAGGACCAGGTGGAGGGGTAGTACGAGGCGGCTCGACCGGTCCGGCTGGTAATGGCGAGCGGGCCCGACAGAGTGGCGATGCCCCTGGCCCGGAGCTGTTTGGCCAGCTCGCGGAGCGTCGGGCCGCTGCGGCCGCTACGCTCGAGGGTCGGATCTCCGCCGAGCTCCAGGGCCCAGGTCCCCAGCCAGCGACCCGTCGCGGGCTCCAGGTAGCCGTCCCCGATCACCCGGGTCGTGATCCGTCCGTCGCCGCCCATCGTGGTCCGGGAGAACCCGGTGGTGAACACCTTCGTGGTGGAGGCCGGAATCAGCTCCAGCTCCGGGCTCACGCTCCAGAGTACCCGACCGTCCATCGTGCCGATGGCGATGCCCCACTCCCCGCCCGCGGTCCGGCCGGCGGTCCGCCGATACCAATCCTCCAGCTGCGCCCGCTCCGCGTCGCCCAGATCCTGGGCCACGAGCTCGGTCGCACTCGCGAGGCAGACCAGACAGGCGGCCACCAGCGTCTGGGAAAGACGACGGACCATGACACGCTCGGATTCTGAAAGGGTCAGGCGTTGAGAGAGAGATACGCCACAACCGTCGGGGGCAAGCGGCAGGCCACTACATAACCTGTTACGCGACAATGCGATTGCAGGTTATTGCAGGCCGGGAAACGGGCGTTCTGCCATTGGATGGGCAGGGTGACGCGGAGGGGCCCTGAAACCCTTGTGGCGCTTACACCTGCTCCAGGGCGTGGAGGAACTCACGGGCGCCTGGCCAGCGCTCGTCGGGCTTCCGCGCCAGGGCCCGGAGAATCGCCTGCCCTAGCGGTTCCGGAACGTCGCCATTGACCGCCCGGGGGTCCGGCGGCGTGTCGTTCAGGTGCCGGGCCAGCAGCGCCACCAGGCTGGGTGCCTCGAAGACCGGACGACCGGTCACACACTCGAAGAGCACCGCGCCGGCCGCGTAGATATCCGCCCGCCCATCCACCGGCTCGCCGAAGAGCTGCTCCGGCGCCATGTACTGGGGCGTGCCGACCACCACCCCGGCGGCCGTCAGTTGCCCGCCGCCGACCGGCCGCTCGGCCAGCCGGGCGATTCCGAAGTCCATCACCTTGAGGAACCCGCTCGGATCCACCAGCAGGTTCTGCGGCTTGATGTCGCGGTGCACGATGCCTTCCTCGTGCGCCACCTCGAGCGCGCGACAGACCTGCTTGCCGATGGTGAGGGTCGCCGGCACCGCCAAGCGCCCCGCCTCGCGGATGAGCGCGGCCACCGTCACGCCACGGACCAGCTCCATGGTGATGTAGTAGACGCCGTCCACCTCCCCCAGATCGTAGGTGCGGACAACGTTGCGGTGGGTGATCCGGCGAGCCAGCCGAAGCTCCTGCTTGAACCGGTCCAGCAGGGTGGGGTCGAGCCCGCCAAGCTCGGGCCGGAGCGTCTTGATCGCGACTGCCTCGCCCACTTCCATGTCGTAGGCCCGGTACACGACGCCCATCCCGCCGGAGCCGAGCACCTCCTGGATGTCGTAGCGGCCGGCGAGGCGCGATCCGACGGCGAGCAGCCCGTTCCGGCCCGCGGTGTTGACCAGCGTCGGCGGCTCCACGTCTCGGGCGTCGCCCTGGCGGCCGAGGTACGCCATCAGCCTGTCCTTCTCCCGCAGCTCCTCCACCATCTTGCCGAAGGCGCCGGCCAGCTCGCCGATCTCATCGCTGCCGCCCACCTCGATGCGCCCGGTGTACTGCCCCTCGCTCACCTTGCGGGTGGCCGCGACCAGCGTGCGGACGGGGCGCGTGATTCGTCGCGCCACCAGCACCGATGAGCCCAGCGCCAGCAGCAGCCCCACCACGAACGCCCAGCCGATGGTGCGGCTCAGCTGCCGGTAGGCGGCGAGGTCGGCATCGCGCGAGTGCAGCCCGATGAACCCGCCGAGCGGCACACCGTCGGCGCTGCGCAGCAGGGTCGTTACGCCCTCGTAGGTCGTACCGTTGGCTTCGACCCGGAACCGGGCCGGGACACTGTCGCCCGCGGCCTTGACCGGCGCGGCGCGAACCGCGGCCGCGACCGCCGTGCGCGGGAGAGTGGATACCGCCACCTGGGGCTTGCCGAGGGTGTCGAGCGAGAAGAAAAGCACCTCGCTGTCGGTGTGCCGCCGAAGCCGCTCGGCGAACGCGCTGTCCAGCTTCGACGCCGCGACGACGATGCCGAACGGCGCGCTGGTTGCCGGTCCCGAGACCGGCACGCCGACCGCCTGATAGATGTCGTCTCCCTGCTGCCCGGGCTCGAGCCAGAGGCCCTCGGTGGCCTGTCCTTCCAGCGCCCGGCCGATCAGCGCGCCGCGCGAGAAGTCCTGGTCGAATACGCCCCGCTCTGCGGTCCATGCCTGGACCACGCCCGATCCGTCGGTAATGAGGACCCAGTCGGAACCGGTCTGGGCCCGCAGCTCGTCGGCCTGGTCGAGCAGATTGGCCCGGTCGCCGGTTCGGAGGGACTCGCCGATGCGGGAGACGTAGGCCGGCACCTGGACCAGGGCCTCGGTCAGACGCCGGAGCGTCTCGCTACGGCTCGCGAGTGCGTCGCCGATTGAGGCCGCGGTCGAGCGGACGGCCCGCGAGGAGGCCGCGTCGGCCGCCTCGTCGGCACGATGCTTGGTGATGAGCAGTGACGCGCCCAGCACCACGACCACCACCGCCGCGGTGCCGAGGAAGATCCGGGTGCCCAGCGGCATCGAGTTAGTACCGCCGGCCCTGCTGCGGGTAGGGCTGGCCGAACTTGTTGAGGTGGGGCTTGAAGCGGTAGCCGCGCGCGTCGAGCGCGAGGGTGAGATCGGCGAGGCCGCCGGCCGGCACCTGCACCTGCCGGGTCACTTCGGGGACCCGCTCGTGCCAGGCGTGCAGGGTGTACGTCCCGGCCGGGACGGAAGCAAACGAGAAGGTGCCGTCGCTCTGCGGCTGGGTGTACCACGGGTTGTCCCGCACCACCACCACGGCACTCATTTGTGCGTGGACGTTGCAGTAGATCTGCACGATCCCGGGCCGGGTAAACCGCACCGAGCGGCTCTCTCCTCGTCCGTAGAGACCGAGGTCGAAGGGATTCTCTTCCGAGAGAGAGAAGACGTTGTGGTTGAAGGGGTCGTGATTGGGAAAGCTGACGGTCGAGCCGACCGGAACCACCAGCACGTGCGGGCTCAGCTCCTTCTCCGAGGTGG
>DASSML010000488.1:0-2746 GCA_035688895.1 Gemmatimonadales bacterium | reverse complement strand
TTTCTGCATGTTGAGAGGGGTGGGGTAGGCCCCTCGGAGCCGGTCTGCGGAGGCAGGCTCCAAACCACCTTGAGCGGCTTGGGTCAAGAGCCCCGGTCGTGAGCGTCAAGGAAAAGGCACGGCGTGACCTTGTCAGGTGGGAATCGGAAAGGCGACCGCAAGGGAACCACTGATGACGTGTCGAAAGCGTAGGGACGACGTCAAAGCCGGGGTTGAGTCGTTGCTCCGGGATCAGCGCTGGGGAGATCCGCATACCGCCAGCGTGGCGTCCGGCATGAAGGTGGCGCGAGTCCGATCCAGGCTCGAACATGGAACCTGGGAACCTGTCGCCTCGATGCGAAGGGAGAAGCCCAAGTGGAGGTCCCACAAGGGCCCGAGTACCGATGCGGGGCACAGGGGCGGATGGGCTTGTAGTAGCGTGGAAGTGCCTGTAATGGGCATGGAGCGAAGGGGCCCAATCACCCAGTTTCATCGATCGGTCAACCCAGCAATGGGGAGGAACCCACCGATGAAACGCGGCCATAGGCCGGGTGATAAGAGCCGGATGAGTCGAGAGGCTCCCGTCCGGTTCCGTGAGGGCCTGGGGGTGAAACTCCCCCGGGCTACTCGACTCGTCATGGGCTTCGCCTGCGAAGAAGACGCCCGCCGCGTGCTGGCGGTTCTCCCCAAGCGGTTCGCGAAGTACGGACTGACGATCCATCCGGAGAAGACGCGGTTGGTGCCGTTCGAGCGGCCCAGCCACGACCCGACACGAGCGGCTGCGGAGCGTCGCGAACCCCCCGGGACATTCGACCTGCTGGGGTTCACGCACTTCTGGTCGCGATCGCGGAAGGGGAACCCGGTGGTGAAGCGGAAGACGTCAGGCAGCCGATTCAGCCGGGGGCTGAAGTCGCTCACGGAATGGTGCCGGCGCAACCTGCACCTGGACGTGGCCGCTCAGCACCAGACACTGAGCCAGAAGCTGGTGGGCCATTTCGCCTACTACGGGATCACGGGCAACTCGTCTGCGTTGTCGCGGTTCCGTCACGAGGCGACCCACATCTGGAGGCGAAGCCTGTCGCGGCGACGCCGCGACGGGGACATCCCCTGGGAGCGGTTCAATCGGTACCTGGAGCGTTACCCGCTCCCGCCGCCGATCGCGATCCACTCGGTGTGCCGTTCGGCGGCGAGATCATGACACGACGAGCTGGATGCGGGAAATCCGCACGTCCAGATCTGTGGGAGCCCCGGGGGAGCAATCCTCCGGGGCGACCCGGCCCGAAAAACTCCACTCCGACTGAACGCCCGTCTCCCCTTGAACGGGGCATCTCCCAAGCGGAACCTACCGGGTGGTCACGACCCCATCTGGCCCCGCATCAGGAGATGCCCCATGCCGCAGGTTACGCTCCTCTGGTCCCTCTGGCTACGGCTGCTGCAGCCCTTCGCCGGGGCCTTCACACGCCCCGGACACCGCCGGTTCGTCGAGTGGGTCACCGCCCTGGCCCTGAACGTCGAGGAACACACCGTCACCCAGTCGGTCATCGCCATCGAGCGGGTGGCCGACTGGAGGGCGATGGAGCGGTTCGTCGAGTACGGGCGGTGGGACGCCGTCGCCATCACCCGCAACCTGGCCCGCCTGGTCGAGACGGCCCCGGGGCGGATCTGGCATGGCTACCACGTCCACGCCGTCGATGACACCAAGGTCCACCGCTCGGGCGCGCACGTCTGGGGCACCTGCACCTTCCACGAGTACACGGCCCGCTGCCCGAACCGGGCCGCCACCGTCCGGGCCCACAATTGGGTGGTCCTCGGGGCCCTGCTCCACAACCCCGATCAGCCCGCCTGGTTCCTGCCGGTCTCCGGGCGGCTCTACTTCCGCAAGTCCCAGTTGCCCGCCCGGTCCGGGGCCGCCGGGCCGAAAGAGACGTTCCGCACCAAGTGCGAGTTGGCGGTCGAACTGCTCCAGGAGCAGGCCCGGGTCCTCGGCGGGCTTCACCTCGGCGTCGTCGACGGCGGCTATGCCCTGCGGAGCGTGGTCCGGCCGCGGGTCGTCCCCGAGGACGGCCAACCCCGGGTCGAGTTCCTGACGCGGCTGCGGCACGACGCCCGGTTGCACGCCCTGCCGCCGACGGAGCGTCGCCCGGGGCAGCGGGGTCCGCTGCCGAAGTGGGGCAAGAAGCTGCCGCCGCCCCGCCAGGGAGGGCGCTGGACGAGGGGGTGGCAGGAGGGCCAGGCCTTCCTCTACGGGCGGAGGCGGAAAGTGCTGTGGAAGGAGATCATCTGCCTCTGGCGGGTGATAGGGCACGACGTGCCGGTCAAGGCGGTGGTCGCCCGGGTCGAGGGGTACAAGAAGCGGTTCGCTCTGGTCACCTCGGCTGTGGAACTGACTGGATTGCAGATGGTGGAGTTGTTCTGCGCCCGGTTCCGTCAGGAGGACGGGTTCCGGGACCTGAAGCAGCGGCTGGGTTGGGAGGAGTGCCGGGCGTGGACGAGAAACCCGATCGAGCGCACCAGCCAGGCGCAATGGGTGACGATGAGCCTGCTGCGGCTGTTGCAATTCCATCTCGACGCCGCCGGCGGTGCGGATTGGTGGTCCCCACCGCCCTGGGACCGGAAGAAGGAGCGGCCGAGCGTGCTCGACGTGGAGCGGTTGCTGCGGCGGCATCGGCCGGAAATCCAGCGCCTCCTGTCGGAGTGGCTGGGAGATGAAGTGGAAGCGGCATGAGGCGGGTGTGAGTTAAACAATCGGATATTAATCCGATTATCC
>DASSML010000487.1:0-2176 GCA_035688895.1 Gemmatimonadales bacterium | reverse complement strand
ACCAGCTCTCCTACTACATCACCATCCACGAGATGGCCAAGGTGGACGCGAGCCACGCGCTCACCATCAGCGCCCACACCAACCTGGGCACCTCGCCGATTGTGGAGTTCGGGACCAAGGCGCAGCGGGAGCGCTACGTGCCGCTCCTCGCCTCGGGCCGGGTGCTGGGCGGGTTCGGACTGACGGAGCCCGGGGCCGGCAGCGATGCCGGCGGCACCGCCACCACCGCCGTGGACAAGGGCGATCACTACCTGCTCAACGGCGCCAAGATCTTCATCACCCACGCCGGGGTGGGGGAGATCTTCAACGTCACCGCACGCACCGAGCCGGGGAACGGGAGCCGGGGAATCACCAGCTTCATCGTCACCAAGGACACGGTGGACCTGGAGCGGACCAAGGCCCTGGGGATCGGCCACGCCGCCGACCTGCCCAAGACCAAGGGCGTCCGGGCGGGCAAGAAGCAGGACAAGATGGGCTGGCGGGCCAGCGACACCCGCGAGCTCATCTTCGAGAACGCGGTGGTGCCCAAGGAAAACGTGCTGGGCACGCCGGGGCAGGGGTTCGTCAACTTCCTCAAGACCCTCGACGCCGGACGGATCGGCATCGCCGCGCTGAGCCTGGGGATCGCGGAGGGGGCCTACGACGAGGCCCTGCGCTACGCCGGCGAGCGGAAGCAGTTCGGCCGCGCGATCGGCAGCTTCCAGGGGGTGAGCTTCCAGCTCGCCGACATGGCCACCGAGATCGAGGCGGGCACTCACCTGCTGTACCACGCCGCCTGGCTCAAGCAGAACGGCCGCCCCTTCAAGAAGGAGGCGGCGATGGCCAAGCTGTTCTGCTCCGAGCTCGCCATGCGGGCCACCACCAAGGCGGTCCAGATCTTCGGCGGCTACGGATACACCACCGAGTACCCGGTGGAGCGGATGATGCGCGACGCCAAGGTGTGCGAGATCGGCGAGGGGACCAGCGAGATCCAGCGGATCGTGATCGCGCGGGAGATTCTGGGGCAGATCGGCGACTGAGGTCGGGGCCGGCGCTCACTGCCCAATAGCGCTTGCCTCGTATATACTTGGGGCCATTCGGCGACGCGCCTTCCTGTGGCATGCTCCGTCCGCCCCGCCCCGGGCAGAGTCGCCGCAGCAGGCGCGTTCTCATGACCGGACGGGCCTGAATCACGGCCGAGGTCGAGCATTTTGAAACGCGAGATCCTGATCAACGGGAGCCAGCGGGAAACCCGCGTGGCCATCCTCGAAGACGATCGTCTGGTCGAGCTCCTGGTGGACCGACCGGACCATCGCCGCACCGTCGGCGACATCTACCTGGGTCGGGTCGAGGCCGTGCTGCCCGGGATCCAGGCGGCCTTCGTCGACATCGGCCAGGAAAAGAGCGCCTTCCTCCACGCCTCCGACCTGCTGGAGCCGGAGGAGGACGAGGAGCCGGAGGAAGAGGCCGACGACGCCGACGACGCCGATCCCGCTGACACCTCGGCTGGGGGATCGGCCGTAGCCGAGGAGGCCGGGGCGGAGGAAGGCGGCGCGGAACGCCGGACCAACTGGCGCGCCGGACGAGACCGCCGCCGCCGGGGCCGCAGGGGCGCCGCCACCGAAGGCGGCAATGGAAACGGCGGCAACGGCGAAGTGCGTCAGCGCGAGATCTCCTCCCGCCGTGCCCTCCCCAACATCCAGGACATCCTCAAGAAGGGTCAGACCCTCCCGGTCCAGGTCACCAAGGAGCCGATCGGCACCAAGGGGTGTCGGGTGACCGCGCAGATCTCCCTCCCCGGCCGTTTCCTGGTCTACATGCCCTACGCGTCCAAGGTGGGCGTGAGCCGGAAGATCGAGAGCCGGGAGCAGCGGGCCAAGCTCCGGGAGATGGTCTCCAAGCTCCTGCCCAAGGACGCCGGCGGGGTGATCGTCCGGACCGTGGCCGAAGGGGTCACCGAGGAGCACTTCCGCCGCGAGATCGACAGCCTCCTGGCCTTGTGGCGCAAGATCAACCGGAAGAAGACCTTCGTCCGCCGGGCGCCGGCGCTGCTGCAGCGCGAGACCAGCCTCACCCGGGGGATCATCCGCGACCTGTTCAGTACCAAGGTGGACGCGCTCCACGTGGACTCGAAGGAGCTGTACAACGAGATCGAGCAGTACCTGAACCAGATCGACCCCGAGCTCATGGGCCGGGT
>DASSML010000486.1:0-4397 GCA_035688895.1 Gemmatimonadales bacterium | reverse complement strand
TGCGAGGCGCCGTACCCCGGCACTACCACGGCGTTCCCCGCCACGAAGTCCATCGTCATCTTGCTCCTGTAGGGCTCCCCCTGGGCCAGGAGGCTGCCGGAGGTATCGCCCGGGGTCACCCAGCCCCACTGCCCCGCGGGCCTGGTCTCGCCCAGGGCGAACTCCTCGTTCCGCGCCGCACTGTCCACCGGATAGCGATACAGGTTCCAGCTCAGATCGTGGAAGCCGCCCACGACCATGCCGGAGGTGTCCGGCAGCGGCACGGCGTCGAAGGCGCCGCTCCAGGACGAGGTCTCCCGCCGCCCGTTGCCTAGGGTGTCGACCGAGAAGATGTTCAGCACCCCGTCGCGATCGGAGGTGAAGTAGATCCGGCCATCGGGGCCCCACGAGGGCGACTCGTCGGTCCAGGTTCCCGCAGTGAGCTGGCGGACGGCCGATGTCTTGAGATCGAGCAGGAAGAGGTTGGAGGCGCCGTCCTTACCGTCGGCCGTCCGATCCGAGGTAAAGACGATCCGTCTGCCGTCCGGGTTAGGCGCCGGGTCCAGGTCGCGATACCGGTCTTTGGTGAGCGGCTCCGTCGTTCCTTCGGGCAGGAGGACCCGGTAGATGTCCGACACACCGCTGTCGCTCAGCGCGCTCAGGACGATGCTGCGTCCGTCCGGCATCCACTGCGGCGAAAGCAATGAGACGAGGTCGGGGAAGCGGTACCGCCCGCGCACGCGCTGGCGATGGAGGTCCCAGATCACGAGAGCGTCGCGGTCCTCGAACCGGGCGGTGAAGAGGAGCAGCCCCGGCCGACTGGCATCCATCCGGGAGTCGAAGGCGTGGAACGCCTCGAACTCCGGGTTGCGGCCGCCGGTGAGTACCGTGTGGGTATGGTCTCCATCCAGCGTGCGACGGTAGATGGCGACGTACCCGTTGTTGGGGCTAAGGTACGCCACCTGGCCGCCGTTGCTGTCGGGCACATAGGTCGGCTTCACCGCCAGGCGGGCCACCTCCCGACCCAGGATGGCGAGTGGCGCGAGACTGTCTACCGAGGGGTAGTAGCGCCTCCGCATGGCGAGCTGGAACTCCTGGTCCAGCTGCTCGAGCGAGCGCCCGTAGACGCCCCGGATCGCGGCGTCGAAGGTCTCGTAGCGGTTCTGCTCCTTGTACATCAGGGGGATCCGCCAGTCGCCGTAGGTATCGGCCAGCCAGCGGTGGATCTGGCCGCCGATCGGATACACGATCGGGCTGGTGACGTAGCCCAGCGTCTGGATCGGCGGAAGCCGACCGGTCATGGTGAGGTCGCGGAGGACCATCTCGTCCCGCGCGTCCTGGCCGCCCGACCAGAGCTCGGCCAGGCCTTCGGACCACCAGAGCGGAAAGTCGAACCGCGTGTGGCGCGGCGCGTCGAGATAGTTCCGGGTCTGCAGGTCGTACTGGAATTCGTGCACCATCTCGTGGCGGATGGTGTGGCGGAACTCGGCGAAGTTGCCCCGGAACGGGAGCGACACCCGGCGCTTCGCAGCGTCGGTGACACCGAGCAGCCCCTCCGGCGGCGTGAAGGGCAGGACGTTGGTCTGCTCGAAGTCGGTATGGCTGGCGTAGACGATGAGGGGGATGCGGGAGCCGATCTCGTCGCCGAACTGGATGGCCAAGGTATCGTAGCTGGCCTCGGCGTAAGCCAGGGCCGCGGGCGCGAGCTCGCCTTCAGCGGGGTAGTAGTACAGGTCGACGTGCTCACCCCGGAGGATGTGCCAGTCGAGCCGCCGGTATTGAATCTTGTTCTGACCGAAGTTGAAGTACTGCGCCTCCGCCGCGCCCGGGCCCGTCGTCAGAGCGGCCAACACCCCGACCAGGGGACCAAGGCGGGCGAACCAGCGCGCAGCGCTGCCAGTCATGCAGGCCTTCCTCAGCGAGCGGCTGCGCGCACGACCGCGGCCGCCGTCAGTTCATGCGAATCGACCGGATGGTCTCGCCCTGGGTGATCCGGACCAGGACCGCGAGGCCGCCCACCACCTTGCCGAAGACGGTGTAGGTCCCGTCGAGATGGGGCTGTGGACTGAGGTTGATGAACCACTGGCTGCTTCCGGTGTCGGGCCCGGAGAGCGCCATCCCCAGCATCGGCGCCTCGTACCGCAGTCGATTGACCTCATCCCGGATCGTGCCGCCGGGGCCGCCGAACCCGTCGCCACGCGGGTCGCCGTCCTGGATCACGAAGTCGGGCACCACCCGGTGCCATCGGTTGCCGTCGAAGAACCGGCGCTGCACCAGCCGAACGAAATTGGCCACCGTGAGCGGGGCCTCGGGACCCTGCAGCTGCACCTCCATGACGCCCCGCTGGTCGGTATCGATCAACACGTGCGGGCGCGCGATCGAGTCGGGGGCCAGCATGTACCGCGCGGCCACGTCGCGGTAATCCTGGGCGGTACGTCCGGTCTCGATCGGATAGGCGGGGCCCCACTTCGCGGCCGCCTCCGGCCACTGCTCCTCGGCCCAGCGGCGAAGGAGGTAGTCGTGGGGCCGTCCGGTCGTGCCGAGGAACTCCGCGTCGACCCGGCGAACGGCCTCGGCCCCGCCGTGCCGGATCGCCAGGATACCGTTCAAGGCCGCCAGCGCGGCGTCCGGAAAGGAATCCCGGGCCGACCGGCGGTACGCGGCCACCAGGGCCGGCAGATCGGCGAGGTCTCCGGCCCGGGAGACGACATCGCCCGCCACGGTTCGCACACCGGCATCGGCGTGGCTCAGGAGTCGCCGGCCGGCATCCAGGAGGGTGGGGTCCGGGTGGTCCACCCCGTCGGCCCAGGCCTGGAGGCCGGCCGCGATGACCCTGCCGTCGCGGTCAGCCAGGAACCAGGGGTTGGCCCCCGGGGCCGCGGCCGCCCGGCCTTCGGCTGCCGCGGCGCGGAACCGCCAATCCGCGCTCCGCTGCCACTCCCCCGCGGCCTTGGCGAAGGCCGCGGTATCGACGCGCCCGAGCCCGACGAGAGCCGCCCGACGGACCGCGAACGTGCCATTGCCGGCCACGACCCGGGCCAGCGCGGGGCCGGCCTCGGCGCCGCCGAGCGCACCCAGCGTGGTGGCCGCGGCGACCTGCACGTTGGGAAACTGGTCGTCCAGGAGAGGCAGCACGTGCCTGGCCAGCTCCGGATCCCGATAGTCCGCCAGGGAGCGGACCGCGTTGATCCGGACCGACGGCTGTGCGTCGCTTGCGGCCCGGCCCAGCAACTCGCTGACGGACTTGGGCGAGAGACCCGCGGCCTCGACGTAGGAGCGGGTGAGCGCCCGCGCGGCGATGGCGCGAACGACGGACTCCTCGTCGCGCAGCGACACGCCGAGGCGATTCGCGGCCGGCGGAGCCTTGAGGCGGCCCAGAGCATAGGTGGCGCGCCAGCGGATCGCGAAAGAGGTGTCCTCGAGGAACGGGAGCAGCGCGGTGACCGGCGCATCCGGGCCCAGGCGCCAGGACTCGAGGACGGCCTGCTGGAGCAGCGGCGGTCGATCCTCGGCCGTGAGGGGGACACGCCCGCCCAGAATCCCGGCGAAGAACTCCCCGACCCGGGGGCCGCCGATCTTGGCCAGCGCAGTGATCGCCTCCTCCGCCGTCTGGCCGTCGAGCGCCGGGGTGCCGGTGAGCCGCTCCATCAGCGGCTGAGCGCCCGCCTCGTCGCCCAGGAGGCCGAGGCCGAATGCCGCCGCGACGCGGACCGTGGAATCGGGATCGAGGAGGATCGGCACCAGCAGGGGCACCGCCGCCGGATCCCCGATTCGGCCGGCACCGATGGCCGCCTCCCGCCGCACCACCGAGTCGGTGGAGACGAGCGCCTTGCGGTACAGCTCGGGCTTGAAGTCGCGGGCGTCCTCGGCGGCCAGGAGCGGCGCCAGCTGCTCCACGATCGCGGACTGCTGGGCCGCGAGTCCGCCGGCGCCGGACAGGAGTGCGATCAGGGCGGCGGCGAAGGGGCGCAGGGCGCGGAGGCTAGGCATCGACACCGGAGGGCGTCCTCGAGCGGCCGGAGAGCTGGAGCGGCACAGGATCGGGAATCGGGCGGAGCACCTGGCGCACTCCGTCGGGCAGGCGGGTCGGCCGCATCGCGGCATCGAGCGCCAGCAGGGCGGTCGCCGCGGTGACGAGCAGCCGTCCGTCATCCGCGTGCTCGACCGTGTACCCGAACTCGACCCGGCGGGACGCGAGGTCGCGGACCCAGCAGCGAATCCGCAGCTGGTCGTCGAAGCGCGCGCTCTGGCGATAGCGCACTCCCACCTCCGACACCGCGAGGCGCAGGCCGGCCGCCTCGAGCTCGCGATAGCTCATGCCGCACTGCCGGAGGTGCTCGGTGCGGGCCACATCGAGCCAGACCAGGTATCGAGCGTGATAGACGACGCCCATCTGGTCGGTCTCGGAGTAGTTCACC
>DASSML010000485.1:0-5670 GCA_035688895.1 Gemmatimonadales bacterium | reverse complement strand
CGAGCCAGACTATTCCCGGGCCGCCCTGGCCCGCTTCATCGAATTCGTGGTCGCCAAAGGGCTGGTGAATCCATCCACCGCCCAGGGGTGGCGCGTCGCCACCGGCAAGGTCCTGGAGGAGCTGACGGCCGAGGAGCTGGCGGACGTCCGCCGCATCGACGCGGAGGCCACCTTCCGGGCGTTCCTCCACCGTCATCCGGGCCGACTCTCCCCCGCCTCGGTCGGCGAGTATCGGCGGCGGGTTGGGCGGGCCATCGAGGAGTTCGTACGGTGGGTGGATGACCCGGGAGCCTACGGCAGCCCGGGGTCGGCGGGCGGGGGGGCCGCCGACGCGCCCCGATCGCGGCGTGGCAGGGGGCGAGGGCGCGCCCAGGTCGCGGCTGGCCAGGCCGAGCCGGGTGTCAACGGTCAGCGGGACGGTGGGCCGACTGCACGGGCGCCATCCCTGGCCCGCCCTCGCGACGGCCTCGCGCTGGAGTACCCGCTGCGCCCGGGCTTCCTGGCCCAAGTGGTCGTCCCGCCCGACCTCACGGTGGACGAGGCCCGGCGGATGGGAGCCTTCCTGCTGACCCTGTCGCCCGACTACAAGCCGGCCTGAACGCACGAGGGGGCGGCCGATTCGGCCGCCCCCTCGCATTGCGTCGGTCTACTGTCGGCGCTATTCCCAGCGCCGGACGGCCAGGGTCACGTTGTGCCCACCGAAGCCGAACGAATTCGACAGGGCCACGTCCACCCGCCGCTCCACCTTCCGGTTGGGCGCGCAGTCGAGGTCGCACTGCGGGTCGGGGGTGAACTGATTGATGGTCGGCGGGATCACGCCGCAGGTCGCGGCCAGGAGCGAGACGCCGAACTCCAACGCCCCGGCCGCGCCCAGCAGATGGCCGGTCATCGACTTGGTGGAGCCGAAGATCAGCTTCCTGGCTTGCTCTCCGAAGACCGCCTTGACTGCCTGGGTCTCCGCGATGTCGCCCTGCTCGGTCGAGGTGCCGTGGGCGTTGATGTAGCCCACGTCCTTGAGGTCGATCTTACCGTCGGCGAGGCAGGCCCGCATGGCGCGCTGAGCCCCTTCCCCGTTCTCCGCCGGTGACGTGATGTGATAGGCGTCGCCGCTCGAGCCGTAGCCCAGCACTTCGCCCAGGATCCGCGCGCCCCTGCGCTCCGCATGCTCCAGGCTCTCCAGCACCACGATGGCGCCCCCGTCGCCCAGGACGAAGCCGTCGCGATCGGCGTCGAACGGGCGGCTCGCGGTCTCGGGCGAATCGTTCCGGGAAGAGAGCGCCTTCATGTTGGAAAAGGCGGCGACGGTGAGGCCGGTGATAGCCGCCTCGGCGCCACCGGTCACCATCGCGTCGGCCTGGCCGTTTCGGATCAGGTTGTACGAATCGCCGATGGCGTGAGCCGAGGACGCGCAGGCCGATACCGTGGCATAGTTCGGGCCCTTGAGCCCGAAGCGGATGGAGACCAGCCCCGCCGCGATGTCCGGAATGAACATCGGCACGAAGAAGGGGGAGACCCGGTCGGGGCCCTTGGTGACGTAGGCCTTGCAGTTGTCCTCGTAGGTCTGCATGCCCCCGATGCCGCTGCCGATCACCACCCCGACCCGGTCCGGATCGGGCACCTTGCCCTCCAGCCCCGCCTGGGTGACAGCCTGATGGGCCGCCGCCAACGCGAACTGGGCGAAGAGGTCGTAGCGCCGGGCTTCCTTGCGGTCCATGTAGCGGAGCGCGTCGAAGCCCTTGACCTCGCAGGCGAAGCGGACCGAGAGCTGCTGGGGGTCGAACTTGGTGATGGGGGCCGCGCCGGGCGTACCGGCCAGCAGGGCGCTCCAGCTCGATTCGACGTCCGTCCCGACCGGGGTCACCAGCCCGAGGCCGGTGACGACGACACGACGCACGCTACTTCCCGATCTTCTCGTGGAGGTAGTTCATGGCATCGCCCACCGTGCGGAGCTTCTCCGCGTCCTCGTCGGGGATGTCGATGTCGAACTCCTTCTCGAACGCCATGACCAGCTCGACGGTGTCCAGACTGTCGGCGCCGAGGTCCTCCATGAAGCTGGCGTCGTTGGTGAGCTTCTCGCGCTCGACGCCAAGTTCCTCGACGATGATGTCCTTGACCTTCTCTTCCACGTTGCTCATGTCGTCCTCGATTGGAGATTCAGGGTCACGTCAGATGACCAACCCGCCATCGACCACCAGCACCTGACCGGTGATGTACCCCGCCAGGTCGGAAGCGAGAAAGAGCACGGCCCCGGCGACATCATCGGGCCGGCCCAGACGCCCCAACGCAATGCCCTCTAATAAGGTCGCCTTCGCGGCCTCGGGCAAGGCAGCGGTCATGTCGGTTTCGATGAAGCCGGGGGCGATGCAATTCACCAGAATCCCTCGGCTCGCGTACTCCTTGGCGATCGACTTGGTGAAGCCGATCAGGCCGGCCTTGCTGGCCGCGTAATTCGACTGCCCCTTGTTGCCGATTATTCCCACGATGCTGCTCACGTTCACGATCCGACCGGCCCGGCGCTTCATCATCCCCTTGATCACCGCGCGGGTGGTGTGGAAGGCGCCCTTGAGGTTCGCGTCGAGCACCTGGTCCCAGTCGCTGTCGCTGAGCCGAAGGAGGATGTTGTCCCGGGTGAGCCCCGCGTTGTTCACCAGCAGGGAGATAGGACCGAGCGCCGCCTCGGCGGCGGACACCGCGGCCTCGACCTGCTCGCCCACAGCGACGTCGCAGCCCACGCCGGTGCCGCGGTCGCCGAGCTCGCCGGCCACGGCGCGGGCCCGCTCGGCATCGCGACCGACGATCGCCACCTTGGCGCCGGCGCTGTACAAGGCCCGGGCGATGGCGAGGCCGATGCCCCGGGTGCTGCCGGTGACGAACGCGGTGGTCGCGCCGAGATCGAGTGTCGTCATGTCAGGTAGCGGGCGACCTCGTCGGCCGTTCCCAGCGTGACGGTGGCCGTGCCGGGGACGATCCGCTTGAGCAATCCCGAAAGCACGCTGCCGGGCCCCGCCTCGACGAAGGTGGCACCGGGCGCGAGGGCGGCCGCCGCCTGCATGCACTCGACCCAGCGGACCGGCGCGGTCAGCTGATCGGCCAGGAGTCGCTTGGCGTCGGCGCCGGTCCGGACCGGCTCGGCGCTCGCGTTGGCGATGACCGGAAATGCCGCCTCCATGAAGGTCGTCTGCGCGAGCGCGTCGCGGAGGCCATCCACCGCCGGCGCCATGAGCGGAGAGTGGAACGCACCGCTCACCTTGAGCGGCAGAACCCGCTTGGCGCCCCGGGCCTTGCACCCTTCGCCGGCGCGGGTCACCGCGGCCGGGTCGCCCGAGATGACGGTCTGGTCGGGCGCATTGAGGTTGGCCGCGACGGCGACGCCGTCGTTCGACGCCTCGGTGCAGGCCGCCTCGACCTCGGCGGTCGCGAGGCCCAGCACGGCGGCCATGGCCCCGGGGCGCTCGCGACCGGCCGCGAGCATCAGCTCGCCCCGGCGGCGGACCAGCCGCGCCGCGTCGGTGACGGTGACGCTCCGGGCCGCGACGTGCGCGCTATACTCGCCCAGGCTGTGCCCGGCGCCGGCCGCGATGCCGTCCAACCGGGACGCGACCACGGCGAGGACGGCCGCGGTGTGCGCGAGAATGGCGGGCTGGGCATTGTGGGTAAGGGTCAGCTCGTCCTCCGGCCCCTCCCACATGATCCGGGAGAGTCGGACGCCGAGGGCGTCGTCCACCGCCTCGAAGGTGCGGCGCGCTTCGGGAAAGCGCTCGGCCAGGTCCTTGCCCATGCCGACCTTCTGCGACCCCTGTCCGGGGCAGATGAGCACGTTCACCACCGGACGACCGCGCTCCCCCAGGTGAACCCCGCCCCGAACGCCACCAGCAGCAGCAGCGATCCGGGACCGACCCGACCTTCGGCGACGGCCTGGTCCAGCGCCAGCGGAATCGAGGCCGAGGAGGTGTTGCCGAAGCGGTCGAGGTTCACCATCACCTTCGACATCGGCATGTTGGCGTGCTTCGCGGTGGCCTCGATGATCCGGAGATTGGCCTGATGGGGAATCATCAGGTCGACCTCGTCGGCCGACACGCCGGCGCGCGTCAGGGCGGCGTCGCAGGCCTCGGCCATCGCGAGGACCGCGGCCTTGAAGACTTCGCGGCCGGCCATCTTCATGTAGTGCGACCGCTCGCAGACCACCTTCTCGCTGATGGGATCGGCGGAGCCGCCGCCCGGCCGGTACAGCAGCGGCGCGAGCCGGCCGTCCGACTTGAGGAAGGTGGAGAGGATGCCGCGGCCCGACCCCTGCGCCCGGCGGACCACCGAGGCGCCGGCGCCGTCGCCGAAGAGAATCGCGGTCGAGCGGTCCTGGAAATCGGTGATGGTGGAGAGCTTCTCGGCCCCGATGACGAGCACGGTGCGGCTCTGCCCCGAGGCGATCAGCCCTTCGGCGACGGTGAGGGCGTACACGTAGCCGGGGCAGGCCGCGCCCACGTCGAAGGCCGCCGCATTGCTGGCGCCGAGCAGCGCCTGAAGGTCGCAGGCGGTGGATGGAAGGAGCCGATCGGGGCTCGCGGTGGCGAGCACGATGGTGTCGAGCTCCTCGACCCCTACCCCCGCCCGCTCCAGCGCGAGCAGGCTCGCGTCCCGGCTCAACATGGCGACGGACTGCTCGGGAGCCGCGATCCGCCGCTCCCGGATCCCGGTGCGCTCGACGATCCACTGGTCCGAGGTGTCGAGCACCTGGCTCAGCTCGTGGTTGGTCAGCACCCGCTCGGGGACGGCACTGCCGACGCTGAGTACTTCGGCGAAGGGACGGCCGCTCATGGACGGACGGGAGCCGCGGGCTCGCGGGCGGCGAACTCGGTGGCGATGTGCTGCGAGAGCCCGGCCCGCGCGGCGCGCACCGCGACGCCGATGCCGTTCTTGATCGCGTTGGGAGAGGAGGAGCCGTGGCAGATGATGGAGATGCCCTTGACGCCGAGGAGCGGCGCGCCCCCATAGGTCGAGTAGTCGAGGAGGCGATTGAGGTCCTGCATTTCGGGGCGCTCGAAGGCGTCGGGAATCCGCTCGCGCAGCAGTCCCACGAACACGCGGGCCGAGGATTCGTAGAACTTGAGCACGATGTTGCCCACGAAACCGTCACACACGACCACCTGCACCGGGATCCGCTGCTGGGGACCCGGGAGGATGTCCCGCCCCTCGATGTTGCCGGCATACCGGATCCGGGGCGCCTGCTTCAGGAGCTGATGCGCCTCGCGCACCACGGCGGTGCCCTTCTCCTCCTCCTCCCCGACGTTGAGCAGCCCGACCACGGGAGTCGCGATCCCCATGAGGTCGCGCATGTACACGGTGCCGAGGTAGGCGAAGCCGACCAGCTCACGCGACGAGCAGTCGAGGTTGGCGCCGGCGTCGAGCATCACCACGGGCGTGCTGCCGGTGGGGAGCAGCGTAGCGACGGTGGCGCGCTCGACGCCGTCGTGCAGGCCCAGGAGGACGGTGGACGCGGCCAGGGTGGCGCCGGTGTTGCCGGCCGAGAGGAAGGCGTCGGCCCGACCGCTCTTGTGCAGGTTGAGACCGACCACGAGGCTGGAATTGGGCTTCTTGCGGACGGCGGCGAGGGGCTTCTCGCCCATCCCGATAACGTCAGCCGCCTCGTGAAGCTCGAGGCGGCTGCGGTCGGCG
>DASSML010000484.1:0-3560 GCA_035688895.1 Gemmatimonadales bacterium | reverse complement strand
GCCAGCAGGGGATTCCCCGCTCCGGCGGCGAGCCCGTACAGCACCCCGAACGTGGTTCCGTAGCCTAGCTGCAGTCCCTTTTCCGCTGCCGCCTTTCCCGCGGGCGGCAGCGCGGGACGACGAGCCGCCGGCACGGCAGACTCAGCCTGCTCCACCATGAACTCCGCCGGGTCGCGGCGAATCGGAGGAAGGGTATCCGGGGCCCATCGGGCGCTTCCGGCCAGGAGGCCCTGGAGCACGAAGGTTCCGGCCAGGCCGGCGGCAGCACCGGCCAGGAGCCGGATGGGGACAGTCGGATTCGCCATGAGCTTCTCCTCTCAGACACCGCGGCCCCGCCGCTCGGCTCCGGCGTAGGCCGGTTGGCCGAAGTGGCGCCGCTCCGGCCCGCTCCAGCTCATGACCCGCGCCGACCGGCCCGACAGCGAGCTGGGTGCATTCAGGTTCGCGCCGTCGTGCACACCGACGCCCATGCGGTCCACCAGCTCACCCCCGAGCCACCCCGTGACCAGGGCGAGGCCCAGTCCGATGAGGCCCGCGGCGACCGAACCCGTGGGGGGCGCTGCCGGGGTCTCGCGCCGGAGCAGCCAGTCCACCAGGAACAGGGCGACGACGATCACGTTGCCCACCCCGTGGATCAGTCCGACCCGCTTGGCCCTGGTGCCGTTCGGAATCGCCAGCCAGTCGATCGTGCCGGGCACCGCGGCCAGGAGCCCGCCCACCACGCCCGCGGCCGTGAGATAGGTGGCGAATTCCGCCCACTTGGGAACCGTGGAGACCAGCGCCACGATGTCGAAGATCACCGCCGTGGCGAGCAGTCCGAGGGGAAAGACGATAAGGATGGGATGAATCGGATGGCCGAGGATTCTGGCTTTGCTCTCCATACACTCCCTCCGCGCAGGACGGCCCCCGAGGCCGATGGGCCTCGGGACGCGTAGGGAGATAATGGGGAGTGGAAAAGAGCCGAGATGTGATCCAGGACCCAGGACTCAGGTGCGCCCGTCGGGCCAGTGGTAGAGCGCCCGGTAGAGCTCCTGATTGCGCTGGATCACGCGGACGTAGCCCCGGGTCTCCACGAAGGGGATCCGCTCGGCGAACACCTCGGGGTCGGTCACGCCGCCCCGCTTCACCCAGCGCTCCACCCGGCTGGCGCCGGCGTTGTATGCGGCGAGGACCTCGACGCCGCGGTCGTAGCGGCTCACCAGCTCCTGCAGGTGATACGACCCGAGCTGGAGACTCACGTCGGGCTGATAGAGGAGCACCGGATCCCACACCGGATAGCCCAGCGAGCCCGCCAGCCGGCCCGCGAGGTCCGGCATGACCTGCATCAGCCCGCGGGCGCCCACCGCAGAGGTGGCGGCGGGGTTGAACATCGACTCCTGGCGGATCAGCGCGGCCACGAAGCTGGGATCGATCCCCTGCTCGGCCGCCTCGGCCAGCAGCGCCTCTTCGTGCACCACCGGGTAGATGAGCCGGTAGGTCCGAGCGTCGGGCGCCGCACCGCGGCCCAGCGCCCTGCGCGCGAGCTGGATCGCCTGGGACGCGTGGCCACCGGACCGCAGCGCGTTGGCGATGGCGAGGAGTCGCTCGGGACTCTGGTCATTGCTGCGCGCCAGACGATCCCATTCCTGGCGGCCCTCAGCGGCGAGCCCCAGCCGCTCCAGCAGCTGGGCCCGGGCCACGGTGCTGTCGACGTCGGGCACGGCGAGGAACGAGTCGGTCGCCTGCTGCGGCACCCAGGCGGTGCGGCCGAGTCGGCGCGAGGCCAGGCTGGCGTAGTACGACACCGGATCGGCGTCGGCCGCCTGCTCCCAGCGTCGCTGGGCGGCGGCGCTGTCGCCCGCGGTGGCCCACGAGCGGCCGGCCCAGTAGACCGAGGCCGGGGCCTCGTCGCTGCGGGGAAAGCGCCGGGCGAGCTCGTCGAATTCCCGGCCGGCCTGGCCCGGATCGCCGGTCAGCAGCTCGATCATGGCGGCGCGGAACCGTGCCGCCGGGGCGAAGCGGCTGCCGGGATAGCGCACGGCGACGCGCCGGTAGTAGGTCCGAGCCAGCCGGTCGGCCCCGTCGTCCGAGGCCAGATCGCCCAGCAGATAGAGCGCAGACGAGGCGGCGTTGGTGTCGCTCGCCAGAGTCCGGGCGATGGCGAGCAGCGCGGACCGTCCTTCGACCAGTTGGCCGTCGCGCACCAGCGCGCGGGCACGCAGGTAGGCCGCGTGGGCGGCGAGCGAGTGGGGCGAGCGGACCAGGTTGTATTGGAACGCCGCGTCGCCGTGCCGGCCGAGCCGGCCCAGGGCATTGGCGTAGGCGTAGCGCTCCGCGCTGGCGCCCAGTCCCGCGGCGAACGCCTTGGCAAATCCGTCGGTGGCGCGCTGGGCCAGGCCGGCTTCCTCGGCCGCCAACCCAACGCTCAGCTCCTCCGCCGGCGCGAGCGGGGCGAAGAGGCTATCCAGCAGGCCGATCGCGTCCCGCACCGCGGCGGGCGAGCCCCCGGCCTCGAGCACGGCGAAGAGATCGCGCCGGACCGCCGCGCGCGGCGCGCTGTCGGCACTGGCCCGGATCCGGAGCCGCAGCGCGGTGAGTCGGGCTCCCAGCCGGACGTAGCGATCCGCCGCGCCCTCCAGATCGCCGGTGCGCTCGTGCGCGGCGGCTTCGCTCCAGCGGACCCGCTCACGCGCGGGCCGAGCGCCGATCAGCGCGTAGAGCCGCGCCCGCGCGGTACTGTCGTCGGTGACGGCGGCGGCGCGGACGAGGAGCCAGTCGGCGACCAGCGGCAGCCGTTCCGCGGCGCGCTCCCAGGTGGCGGCCGCGCTGTCCCGGGCATCGACCCGCTCCAGCGCCGCGGCCAGGAGCAGCAAACGCTCACCCTCGGACTCGGCGTCGAGGCCGCGACGGGCCGCCATCGCGTGGAGGAGGGCCATGCTGTCCGCCCCGCGCTCCAGTGCCGCCCGCGCCAGCATCACCCGCGCCTGCCCGCCGAAGAGCGAGTCTACCCAGCTCTCTCCCTCGAGCAGGCGGCCGACTTCTCCCCACCCGCCCCATCGGCTCGCCGCGGTGGCCGCGAGATACACCGCGACCGGCGAGCGCTGCTGGCTGTCGCTCAGCACCGGCGCCACCAGCAGGCTGGCCTGCCAGGGACGTCCGCGGAGGAGCGCGTCGCGCACGCTCGCGAGCACGGAGTCGGCGGCGGCGGGAACGGGTGCGCTGGACGCGACCGGCTCCGTCACGCTCGCCGCGGCGTAGGCCTGAGGCGCGGACGTAGTGAGAGCCAGCAGGAGCGAGAGCTGCGACAGGAGCATGCGAGGGTCCGAAGTTACGGTGGAGGCGGGGTTTGCAATGCAAATCCCGCGCCTCGGGATAAACCCTCGTCTCCGCGCGACGGTTCCTCGCAACGGCTCGGATCGCTCCGGGCCAACTGCGCCATGTCTTGCACTTTGGGGGTATGATTCAACGATGGACGAACGCGAAGATGACGGACGCGTCAGGCTCGACAAGTGGCTCTGGGCCGCGCGCTTCTACAAGACGCGCGGGCTCGCCTCCGATGCCATCGCCGGCGGCAAGGTGCA
>DASSML010000483.1:0-6889 GCA_035688895.1 Gemmatimonadales bacterium | reverse complement strand
CTCGGCAACGACCACGATCTCGTTGGCCGCTACTTCATGGACCACCCGCGCACCGTTTTCGGGCACCTGCGGCTCGACTCCAAGGCGCGACTGCCGTTCCTCGGCGGTCGCCCCGTGCCCGACGGCAAGCTCCAGCTCGGTATCGGATTGCCGCCCGCGGTCCGCCGGGCCGAAGGGCTGCTCCACCACTATGCCACGCTGGAGTCAGAGTTCTCGGGCTACGCGGCGGCCGCCTCCCAGACCTCAGTGAAGACGCCGGGGCTCACGCCCAAGGAGGTGATGCCCCATTCCCTCTACCGCCTCTACTGGGCGGCGCGGCGCGCGTTGCATCCGCGCGCCGATGGCCGGGCACGGCTGATCGTCTACTTCTGCGAGCAGCGCCCGGATCGAGAGAGCCGGGTGGCACTGAGCGACCTCCGCGATGCCCTGGGTCAGCGCAGGGCGGAGCTGCGCTGGCGGATCGGTCCCGAGGTGAGCCGGTCGGTCCTCGCCCTGCAGGACCGCCTCGCGCGCGCGGTCGGGGCCGCTGGCATCGGCGAAGTGGAGCCCGGCGAGGGCGAGCCCCGCTACACCGACGCGTCTCACCACATGGGCACCACTCGAATGAGTCGCGACTCCCGGACCGGGGTGGTGAATCCGGATTGCCGGGTCCACGGCCTCCTCAACCTCTACCTGGCGGGGAGCTCGGTCTTCCCCACGGCCGGCCACGCCAACCCGACGCCGACGATCATCGCCCTCGCGCTCCGGCTGGCCGCCCACCTGCGGCACGGGTGACCGACGCCGGGTGCCCGCCCGCTGACGACTCTCCCGTCCGGGCCAGTAGTCCCTCGCAGACCCGCCAGTAGGCCCGCGCCGTCTCCTCCCAGCTTTCCAGCAGCGTGTCGGCGGCCCTGAGCCCCATGGTCCGGAGCACGCTGCGGTCGGGTAGCTCCTGCAGCAGAAAGCGGGTCCAGGTAGCAGCGTCATTCTCCAGCAGGAACCCGCTGACACCTGGTTGGATGAGCCCGGGCAGCACCCCCGTCCGGGAGGTCGCCACCGCCCGGCCGGCCGCGAGGTACTCCCTCACTTTCAGCGTGGCGAAGCCCACCCGGCCTCCCGGAAAAAATGCCGGATCGTATGGCGCGAGACAGAGATCGGCACAGGCGATCAGCCCGGGCACCATGGCGTGCGGCACCCGACCATGGAACACGACGCGCGGCGAGCCGCCGGCGGCGGACTCCAGCTCGGGCCGAAGCTCACCGTCCCCGACCAGATGCAGCTCCACGGACGTCTCCCCGAGGCGGGCAACGGCCGCGATGATCGCGCGAAGGTCGTGGGCTCGATCGAGTGCCCCGACATACATCAGCACGGTGCGGTCGGCCGCGATCCCGCGGCCGCGGCGGGCTTCGCCCTGATCGGTGGGGTGGAAGAGCGCGCGGTCTACGCCGAGGCCGACCACCTCGATCCGCTCCGACGCGACCCGCCACTGCTGCATGATGCTGGCCTTGAGGTCTTCGCTCTCCGCAATGAGCTGCGGTGCACGGCGGAGGTAGCGGCCCGACAGTCCGCGGGCCACCCAGTTTTTCGTCGCCTTGAGCGGTCGGTTCCGGATGTGGCGCACCAGTGGCACGAGATTCACCACCGGCACCGCGGCGATGCCCCGCGCCAGGCACCAAGAAGTGATGTGCCCGGTGAGAACCCAGCTCTTCTCCAGGACGACGTCGAAGGAAGTGAGATGCCGGTGGCAGAAGCGATCGAGAGCACGAAGGTAGGCGGCGAACTCGAGAAACCCGACGCCCCGGACCGCGGCGTCATCGATCGGGCGGCGGTAGCCGCGCCGTCGAGGGTCGATCTCCAGCACCGAGAACGGCTCCCCCGCCAACGGTTCCAGCACCTGCCGAAACGCCACCGTCACGTCGGCAAAGTCGCTGAGCGCCCGGGCGAGGCTCAGCACGTTCCGGGTCGGGCCGGCACTGGAGAGGAGATTGTGGCCGACGACGAGAAAGCAGACTGAGGGGCGACCACCGCGCGCAGTCGCCATTGCTACCGTCGGGCGGCCACCAGCCGGTAGTAGATCTCCTCGCACCGGTCGGCCGACCGGCCCCAGCTGTGCTCCGCCTCGACGAACCGTCGGGCATTCCGGCCCAGGCGGCGCGCCAGCTCGACGTCGTCCAGCAGGGTGAGCGCGCCGCGCGCGAGCCCGTCGATGTCGCCGTCCCTCACCAGCCAGCCGGTCTCCCGGTGCCGGAGCCCTGGAGCGGAGCTCATGAAGGAGACCACCGGTCTGGAGGCGGCCATGTAGTTGAGCAGCTTGACCGGAATCCCGTCACAATCGACGCGGGGATTCACCGCGATGTCGGCCCCCGCCAAGAGGCGAGGAACCTCGGCGAACGGTGCCTGCACCAGGTCGATGGCACTCGAGATCCCAAGATCGCGCGCGAGAGGGGCGTAGTCGTCGAACGACGAGTCGGTGACGATCTGCAGCCGCGCGTCCTGCCGCCGCGCAAGCACCCGCTGAAACGCCGAGAGCAGCAGGTCGATGCCCTGATAGGGCGCCAGATTGCCGGTGAAGATCAGCGTGGGCCGTTTCGACGCGGAGCGACCGCCGTTGTGGCCGGGGACCGCGAAGAGATCGGTCTCTACGCCGTTGGGAACGAGGCTGACCCGCTCCGCGGATACGGCCTTTGTCTCCAGCAGCTTCCCTCGAATTCGTTCCGTGACCACTGCCACGTGATCGGCCCAGGAGGGGAGTCGGCGATCGCCGGCGGAGGCTGCCCACCGCTTCACCGCTGCCGGCAGGAGGGGCATGGGATAGAGCGGCAACTCGGAGGTGAGCAGGGTGTGCACGTCGAACACCATCGGGATCTTCCGGCCGAGCCGCGCCACGACCCCGACCATGAGCCCCTCGAAGTGGTGGGCGTGGATCACGTCCACCCGTTCCCTCGAGAGAATTCCCGCCAGCTTCACGGTGAGCAGAGGATCCAGCAGGAGCAGTTTCCCGTAGCTCGGGCCGGGGCCCAACTTGGTATAGCTCCGCACCGGTCGGATCCGCTGCACCTCCAACGACGGACTGGCTTCGCCGATGCCGTGGTGATACGTCACCACGATCACTCGATGTCCCCGTTCGGCAAGCTCCTCCCCCAGACGCTGGATCCGGACCGGCGTGCCCCGGGGCACCGGAAACGGACAGGCCGCGACCACCGCGATCGTCAGCCGCTTGGCAGGCGCCAGACGCCCGTCAAAGGAGGCGCCCGGCCTCAGGGTCCCCGTGGCGTTCGAGGGCGCAAGGGAGTTCTCGACCGTCGATCCCGGCTGACCTTGTGGTGTCATCGCGACGTTTGCTGGCGCATGGCGTTGCCTCATCCACCGGCTTGTTCGTGATGCCTCGGGCCATCGGTCCCGGGCGTCGCAGCTGAAGCTTTATGCAGGTAAGCGTTTACCTCTCCAGAAACTCAGGCCACTAACGGGCCAGGGCGACTGCCCACTCCGATCGGCTCGAAGCAATTCCCGTTCCCTGAGCCTACCGAGCTCGTGGGGACGTCCCTGGTTTTGCAAAGGAATGTGCTGCCGAGTTGCATGACCGCCGGGAGGGGGGCGCCCGGGCGTCCTCTCAACTTAACCAGGAGCCCTTGCCGAGCGACAGTCCACAGGGGCCCAAGTCTTTAATCCACTCTGCGTTGGACGGATCGCCTAGCCGCCGGCAGGACCCCGACTTCTCGCGCTTTTTGGCGGAAGGTGGGACCGTGATCCACCCGCAGTCCGGTCTCTGCCTGCCACTGGTGGACCATCTCGTGGAGCATCGTGTGCTCCACCTCGCTCCACTCATGCCGGGCCAGATGGCGGCGGCTGATGGCGATCTCCAATGGGCGCCCGCTCCGGAGTTCCACCGCCAGCTCGCCCAGACGGGTGCGCATCCGGCCCGAGAGCCGGATCGGCAACTCGCCGAGGGTGCCGCCGAAGTGGCGTTGGTTGAGCTCGGCATGGGTCTGCCGGAGGCGGTCGAGCGCGCGCACGTCGTCCGGGCGGGCCTGGTCTGGATGGATTGGCCGGGCAGCCGAAGGGGCGTAGTGCTCGGCGGGAAACGCCAACAGCTCGCGCTGAGCTTCGCGCCGCCGCCGCCTGGGTAGCCGGGGGTCGAGAAAGCGCACGATCGCCCGGAGCACACGGTCCGATGCCCAGGCGTACCCGCGGTGAATCCGGAAGGTCCCATCGGAACCGATGCTGACCATCACGGTGCGGTTGGTATGGGTAAGGATGCGGGAGACGTCGCGCAGGCCGAGGAGGCGGAGCCGCTCGGGGAGATGGTCGGGCAGGCTGCTCACAGCCCCTGGTCCCCGCCGGCGACCGACACCGCCACCTTGGGCGCGCCGACGCGGGCGAAGGAGAACGAGTCCGATGGCAGGAACCGCCGGTCCTTCGAGTCCCAGCGGTTATGCTGGATGTGCACCGCGCCGTCGTCCACCCGGACCAGGTTGAACACCGAGGGGCGTCCGCCCCGGACGCGCGAGCTGTGGGTACCCGAGGTGCTGACCGCGACCCCGCCCTCGATCTGGCCCGCGCCCTCCTGATGGTCGTGCCCGCAGAGGATCACCTCGGCACCGGCCGCGACCAGCCGCCGGTACGCCGAGCGCCAGCGGGCCAGACCCATGCGCTGGCTGAGGCCGCCGGGAAGCACGTTGTGGTGAAAGGTCAGGATTCGCGCGACGCCGGCCGGCGCCTGGGCGAAGATCGCCTTTACCCGGTCGGTTTCGGCGTCCGGAAGGTGCCCCTTTACCGCGACGTCGCGCACGTTCCAGGTGAGCGAGCCGAGGGCGACGCCGTAGCTGCTGAGCGCGCCGACGATGAGAGCGCCCGGAATCTCCAGCACCGGCCGGAGGTCGCCGAAGTAGCGGCTGTACTTCGCGTACTTGCGTCGCTCGCCCGCCAGGCCGAGGGGACTGCGCCACCATTCGATATCGTGGTTGCCGGGGACCACCAGCAACGGCATGACGGTGCGCAGCCGCTCGATGAAGGCGTGCGCGGCCTGGAACTCTCCATGCCGCGCGCGCTGGCTCAGGTCGCCCGAGATCACCGTCGCATTGGCCCCGACGGTCGGCAGGAACTGCTCCAGCGCCTCGATCTGCGCCAGGTCGGCGAAGCCGCCGAAATGGAGGTCGGACAGGTGCGCGATGGTGACCGGGGCGGCCATCTACCAGACGATCCGGACGCGGTACGTGATCGCGGCCTCGCCCCGGGCGGGCACCTTGGTCCGGAACCGGGTGCGGGTGGAGGAGAGCTTTTCGGCTGACACCGAGCTCGAGAGCACCGACCACTCTCCGCCCCGCTCCTCCAGGACGTCCACCGTGGCCGCCTTGTCGGTCGCGTTCGCGATGGTGACCCGGTACTCGGCCGTGGCGACCGTGCGCACGCCATTGGCCTTGGTGCTGTCGCGGCGGGTGACGTAGCTGGTCTGGATCCTCTTGGCCGTGAAGTCGAACGCCGTCCCCGCGGCGAGCCGCACGTCCTCGCCCGCGGCGGTGTGCTGCACGGCGGCCTCGCCCACCAGCTGCTGCTGTCCGCTGCTGTCCGCCTGATACAGGCGCACCACTCCCCCGGGCAGCGGACGCCGGCCGAACTCGCCGTCGCGAGGGCGCTTGAGGGTATAGCTCACCTCCACCGGTACCGTTTCCTCGTCACCCTGCTGAGGGAGGATGCCCCAATAGGGGATCTGTCCCCGCACCTCGTAGGTCCGCTCGTAGGACACCTGGGCCGGCGCGAACAGGGCCACCGAGGTGGTCTGCCCCGGGAGGAGGTTGTGCCGGCCCGGGAGGGTGTAGAGATGGAACTCGCCCACCCGCTGCTCGACCGGCAGCGCGTCGATGAACGCCATCTGGGCCCGCTTCTCCATCGGCATCGGCGGTGGGGCGGCCGGCTGGGCCCGCCCTACGCTGCCGGCTAGAAGCTGGATCTGGGCACTGTCGGAGCGGAGGGCCTGGGACTCCAGCACGGCCATTCCCGTCACCCGTGCCTCCTTCCCGCCGAGCACGGCCTGATAGCTGGCCTGCCAGCTGGCGCCTCCGGTGAAATACCCGAGGCCGAGCGCCTCCTTGGCACGGGCGCTCTCCAGGTCCAGCGTCAGGGTCGGATCGGCCACCGCCACGTCGGCGGGGTACAGCGCTGCGCCCGGCGGGGAGAAGGTGACCCTACCGTCCGCCATGCGCAGGCGGAGCGGATCCACCCCCAGCACTACCGCGCTCACCGTGTCGGTGGACTCCGGGATGCGGAACACCACCCGTTTGCCAACCGACCGGCGCAGGACGCTGGCCTCGTCGGTGGCGCCGTCGTAGCTCAGTCCGAGGAGGGTGACGTCCGGGTCGAGGGCAAAGACAGAGGCGGGATCCAGCGCTCCCAGCCCGAGCCGCTGGGTGGAGGGTCCCTTGGGAAGCTTGGCCGGGAGCTCGCGCCGCACCAGTACTCGTCCGTCGTTGTAGATCGTGAGCGACGTCTGTCCCGCCAGGATCTGAGGCATCGCCAGCGCCGCCGCCACCGCCACACGTTTCATTGCATCGTCTCCAACGCGACGCGCGCCGCGATGCGGCGCACGATGATGTAGGTCGCCAGGACGGCGATCGCCCCGTAGAGCCGAGCCATCGGATCGGGGGGCATGCGGAAGGCGACGTACAGGCCCATCAGGAGCGCCGCCGCGAGGGAGATGCGATTGGCCAGCCTGGATGCACGCCGCTGCCGCTCAGCCTGGCAGGCGGGGCACAGCTCGCCCCAGGGCAACCCCGCGATCCGCTCCCCGCAGCGCGCGCAGGGGACCTCAGGCAACCCGCCGAGCAACGGCTTCCCCGAATTCGGCGGTGCTGGCGGTCCCGCCGAGGTCGCGGGTCCGGATCTGGTCCTGCACGATGGTGTCGATGACCGCGCG
>DASSML010000482.1:0-2167 GCA_035688895.1 Gemmatimonadales bacterium | reverse complement strand
GGGCGATGCGCGACGTAGTCCCACGCGGTGGCACGGCCATGCGCGTCGGTGGTGGCGACGAGCACGAGATGGGCACTGTCCGGAACCTGGGCGGCGGCGAGACTGACGGCCAGGAGGAGGGGAAGCATTGGCCCCAAATATATCTGATCGCCCCCGTACATCACTCGACCAACGGCCGCTTGATTATGCGTCTGGGCGTATATACGTTTGCGCGGATATGCAGACCATGCTGTCCGCCACCGACACCCTGCTCACGGTCGCCGAACCCACCCGGCTCCGGATCCTCAACTGCCTGGCGGCGGCCCCGCTCTTCGTCTCCGATCTCCAGGCGGTGCTGGACCTCCCCCAGCCCACCGTATCCCGCCACCTCCAGGTGCTCCGCAAGGCCGAGCTGGTCCGGGACACCCCGGTGGCGCAGTTCGTTCTCTACCGGCTCCGCCGCGACATCGGCACGCATGGTCGGCTGCTGTCGGCCATTCTCGACGCGGTGGTGCAGGACGATGCCGACATGCGGACCGAGCGGGACCGCGCCGCCGAACGTAGCCGCTCCCACACCAGGACCCGGGTTGCCGGGCCCGTCGCCGACAAGGCGCCGCCTCGCACCAAGAGACCGACATGACTCATCGCATCCTCGTGGTCGACGACGAGCCGGACATCACCGCCCTGGTGGCCTACCACCTGGCCAAGGCCGGGTTCCGGGTCTCGACCGCCAGCACCGGGCCCGAAGCGCTCAAGGCGGCGCGGGAGGAACGGCCCGACATCGTCATCCTCGATCTCATGCTCCCGGGCGTGAGCGGGTACGACGTGCTGGCCGAGCTGCGCCGCCGGGACGAGACCCGGGAGGTCGGGGTCATTCTGCTGACCGCCCGACGGGAGGAGGTGGATCGCATCCGCGGCCTCTCGCTCGGCGCCGACGACTACCTCACCAAGCCGTTCTCGCCGCCGGAGCTCTCGCTCAGGGTGCGGGCCCTCCTCCGCCGGCTGGGGTCACCGCCGGTGACGGGGGGCTCGACCCTCGCAGCCGGTCCGATCGCCATCGACCGCTCGGCCCATCGGGCCACCGTCGAAGGCCAGGAGCTCAACCTGACGGCCACCGAGTACAAGCTCCTCCTAACCCTGGTCGAGCGCCGCGGCCGAGTGCAGACCCGCCCGCAGCTGCTCGAGACGGTGTGGGAGGCACAGCCCGACATCCAGACCCGGACGGTGGACATGCATGTGCAGCGGCTCCGGACCAAGCTGGGCGACGCGGGCAAGATGATCGAGACCGTCCGCGGCTTCGGCTACCGCTTCAAGGGCACCGAGCGCGGAGTCCGCGCCCGGTGACCTTCGCCACCCGGCTGGTGGCCGGCACCGTCCTGGTGCTGGTGATCGCGGTAGCGGTGCTGCTCTGGGCCGCCGAGCGCTCCCTGCGACACGACCTCGTCGGCGACATCGAGCACCAGCTGGAGGGCGAGGCGCTCCTGGTCCGCGAGGCGATGCCTCGCGACTCGCTCGCCTGGGGAGCGGCGGTGCATCGCCTCGCCGGCCGGAATCACCGGCGGATCACGCTCATCGACCGCACCGGCACGGTTCGCGCCGACAGCGACTTCCCCGAGGGGCCGCTCCCGCCGCTGCAGAATCACCTGAACCGACCGGAAGTTCGCTCCGCCATGGCCGGAGGCGTCGGCGTCGCCACCCGGCGGAGCGAGACGGTGGGGCACGATCTGCTCTCTGTCGCCGTGCCGGGCGGGCCCGGCGTGGTCCGGGTGGCCGCGAGCCTGGAGCAGGTGGACGACATCGTCCGGCGGGCCCAGGGCGCGGTCGCCGGTGCCGCCCTGCTGGCGCTGCTGGTCGGCGCCGTCCTCGCGCTGGTCGCCGGTCGGTCGATCGCCCAGCCGCTCACCGCCATCACCGCCGCCGCCCGCGCCATCGCCGCGGGGTCGCCCCCGCGCTTCCCCCGCTCCGGCGTCCCCGACGTGGACGCGCTGGTCCAGGCGCTCCGCCAGATGCATGGCCAGCTCAACGATCGCTTCGCCGAGCTGCGCCGGGAGCAGGCCGAATCGGCCGCGCTCGTCTCCTCCATGGTCGAAGGAGTGATCGCCGCCGACGGCCGGGGCCGGATCGTCACCGCCAACCCCGCCGCCCGCCGGCTGCTGGGATACGCCGCGGGCGAGCCGCTTCCGGATCT
>DASSML010000481.1:0-5970 GCA_035688895.1 Gemmatimonadales bacterium | reverse complement strand
GCCCGATCCGCCACGGTACGTTGCCGCACGCGTTTAGGTGGGCCGCTCCTGCTTGAGCATCGTGAGCTCACGGCGCAATCGCGCGGTTGCACGCCGGTCGGGGTACAGATCGATGAGTCTGCGCAGCTCGACCATGGCACGCCCCGGATCGCACAGACGGCGCTCGTAGACGTCCACCAGCGCCACGCCGACGCGGAGGTCTGCCTCCGGCGTCAATCGGCGCTCCCGCAGCGCCTGGAGCTCCACCAGCGCGGTTTCCGGCTGCCCCAGCGGACCGGCCAGCAGCGCGGCCCGGCGCACCGTCGCCTCGACCCGGTCGGTCGGTCGCTGCGCCCGCTCACGGTAGGCCTCGGCGGCCTCGGCCAGCTGTCCGCGAGCCACCAGCGTCTCGACGGCCGAGTACCCCTCCCCGACCCGCACCAGGCCGACGTTCTGCAGCACCTGCGCCAGGCCGTCGATCACCGGCTCGAGCACCCCGCTGGTGAAGCCGGAGATGAGACCGTAGATCGCCCAGAACGAGCCCACCAGCAGCAGCGCGCGCGGCGCGATGCCGCTGAAAGCGAGCGCGACCGCGACCACGGTGCCGAAGAGGAGCAGGCCCCCGGCGACCAGTCGTACCAGGCGGAGCGGCTCCTCGCTCGAGCCGTTGATCCAGTCGAGAGCGTCCTGCCATCGCGTCGCCATGGGCGGCTGGAAGTAAGCACCGGCGATTGACAAGCGCGACGGGCCGTCCTAAATCCCGGAGGTTTCCCGCACCTCTCCACGTCGCCGGAGGCACCCTGAGGTTCCCCCCGCTCCGACTCCTGGTCCTGCTCCTCCCGCTCCTGTTCCAGACCTCGATACTCCTCGCCCAGGCGAGCGACGACGACTCGGAATACCAGAGTCCGTGGCGGCTGAGCTACTTCCCCTTCATCAGCGCCGGCGACAACGACGGACCGCTGATCTCGATCCGGGCGCGCTACTGGCAACCGGCGGAGTACGAGGCGCGCCAAACCTACACGGCGGCGGTGGACGGCGCCCTGGGATTCACGGCACGCGGCGGGCGCTACGCGGTGGTGCAGTTCCAGGGGCCGCAGCGCTGGGCCGGCTGGCGGGTCCAGGGCGGCGCGCTGGCCGAGCGTTTGGTGCGCTTCGGTTATTTCGGATTGGGGAACGACACCGAGAAGGACAGCGACCTGCTGACCGACGCCAACCCGTTTCTCTATCGCGTGCGACGGATCCGATATCGAGGCGAAGCGGAGGCGACCCGGCGGATCCACGGCCCGCTGCAGGTGGCGCTGCAGGGCGCCCTCGAGCAGGTCCGCTTCACCACCCTGCCGGGTCCGTCTCTCTTCCAGCAGGATTTCGGCGAGGGGATCGAGGAGACCGACGCCACCGCCCGGGTCGCGCTGGTGTACGACACCCGGGACAACGAGTACAACACCCGGAGGGGATTGCTGCTCGAGGCGGGCGCCCTGGCCGGCAGCGGGAACGACGGGTACAGCCGGATCTATTCCATCCTGCGGGGCTACTATCCGGTGCGGGAAGGGACCATCGTCGCGGCGCGCCTGGCGGCCTCGGGAACCGGCGGGACGCCCACGCTGAACGCGCGCTACACTCTGCCCGGATGGGAACGGGGCCTGACCGTCCTGGGCGGCGAGTGGTCTCAGCGCGCCTTCGACACCGGTCGCTTCGCGGGTGACGGCCTGCTGTTCGGGAACCTGGAGGTCAGGCACGACCTCCTGCCGCTGGGCGATCTCGGCGCCATCACCCTGCTCGGGTTCATCGATGCGGGTCGGGTCTTCGAGGGAGAGAGCTTCCGGCTCACCACCGACGACCTGCACGTGGGTGGCGGCGGTGGAGTCGCCGTGCGGGTCCTGCGCTCGACGATCTTCGTTTTCAACTTTGCCGGCGGCGGGGACGAGTTCAACTTCACCATGAGCACCAGCTGGATGTTCTAGCCGGCGCTCGGACACCCGGCTAGGGGTATCCGGCAGCGGCCAGCACCTCGCGCAGAGTGCTCTCCCCATGGTCGCGCGCATACCAGCGGCGCACCTGCGGATACAACTCGGTCTTGGGAACGGTCAGCCGGTTGGCCATGACCCAGCTCTGCAGCTCCGTCGGGCGAGGACCCCAGTGGCCCAGCTCGGCGAACTCCTCGTCCAGCACGATCACGACGGGGATCGAGCGGGAGCCGTTGGTGAGATAGCGATCCATCACCTCGGGGTGCTCGTCCCGCCTGAGCACCCGAAGCTCCAACCCCGCCACCGCATCGGCCAGCCGGGCCAGCACCGGCACCGTGTTCGACGCATCACCGCACCAGTCTTCCGCCAGCACCAGCAACCGCCTCCGGCTGCCCGCCGGCATGGCGCCGAGCGCCCACTCGGGAAGCCGCGCGAGGCGATAGAGGCCTTCCCAGAGCCCCCGGTGCTGGGTGCTCGCCGCCACGTAGGCGTCGAACGGCAGGGCCTGCTCCCAGAGCGCGCGGAAGTCGAGCATCGTCATGCCACCCCCAACCCCCGACCCGGCGCTAGAGTTCCTCGATCCGGACACCCCGACGGCCCAGCTCCTCCACGTAGGCCCGGAACGGCACCGCCTCGTCCGGAGTGCGAACGCCCTTTTCCGTGATCCGGCCGTCAGCCTGCATCTGCCCGGTGACCGACAGGGAGTAGCCGGTGGTCCGCATCATCGCGCTGATCCCGTGCTCGGCGTCGAAGTAGTCGATCAGGCGGAAGCGGACGGTGTGGGCACGTCCGCCCTTCTGCCCCGACACCTGCACCTGCAGGGCGACCAGGTCCCGTCCCTGCGGTTTGTGCAGCTTGGGGTGGACGGCGGCGATGAAGACGTCGCGCGGGACCACCGTCTGCCCCTTCACCTCCAGTGGCTTGCTACCCAGCAGCCCGAGCTCCCGGATGGGCCGCATGACGGCCACGTGCCCGGGGTAGCGCAGGGTCTTGTACTCCATCACGTCCACCTTGCCCTCGTAGGCGAACGGGAGCGTGCTGATGCCGCCGCCGGTGTGAAACGCCTCCAGCGTGCCGACCGGCGCGGGGAAGTCCACCGGCTCCACCTCGCTGAGCGCGTCCACCTGGACCGGCTTGGCGCCCCGCAGCACCCAGGAGGGGGTGGTGTAGTAGTCCAGCGCCCCTTCCAGCGAATACACGATCTGATAGTTCAGCGGGGGCTCGGGGCTCTGGGGCAGCCCGCCCACGTAGATCCTGACCTCCTCGACCCGATCGAGCCGCCGGATCCCTTCCGCCGCCAGGATGTTGACCATGCCCGGGGCCAACCCGCAGTCGGGGATGACCGACACGCCCTTGGCCAGGGCCTGCTCGTGCAGCTTCTTCTGCTCGAACACGATCTCGGTGTTCCCCCCGAGGTCGGAGAAGTGGCAGCCCGCCTCGACCGCCGCCCGGGCCATGGGGCCGTTGTAGTAGTACGGGATGGCGCTCATGACCGCCGCGTGGCCGCGCATCGTCTCCTGGACCGCGGCCAGGTCGGTGACGTCGAGGCGCACCTGCCGGAGCCGGCCCTTCCAGTCGCCGGACAGGAACGGCGGGAGCGTGTCGGGTCGGAGATCGGCGAGAGTGACCTGGCTGACGGCGGGCTGCTGCAGCAGATCGTAGGCACAGGCGCAGCCCTGAAGGCCCGCGCCGAGAACCAGCATTTTCATCACAACCCCAGCATAAGAGTGACCGGTAAAAAGCCCTGGAAAATAGTCGGGACACCGGGCACGCTTCAACCGGCGCGCGCAACAGTTAACTTGTGCACATGCCGACTTCCACGACCCAATCACGCCGTGATGGTGAGGCCACCCGTCAGCGGTTGCTGCGCGCAGCACTCGATCTCTACACCACCATCGGATTCCGTGCCACCACCACCCCCGCCATCGCCGCCCGGGCGGGCGTGGCCGAAGGCACGATCTACCGACATTTCAGCGGGAAGGAGCACCTGCTCAACGAGGTGTACCGGAACGCGCAGCAGTGGGGGGCAGGCGTGGTCCGCGAGCTCGGGACCGAGGAGGTCCCCGACCGGCTCCGTTCCATCGCGCGCCGGCTGCTCGAGGCCGCGGCCGACGACGCCGCCACCGCCCGGATGCTTCTGCGCCGGCGGGAGGAGCAGCACCTCGACGAGCGCAGCCGGGAGGCCTCGCGCGAGTTCCGCGCCGCGCTCGAGGCGGTCGTGGCGGAGGGCCGGAGCTCCGGCGTGATCCGGACCGGGCCGGCCGATCTCTGGGCCGACCTCTGGCTGGCCCTGGTGACGTTCGCGGCGGAGCGGGTCGCAGCCCGGGAGTGGACGCTGGAGAGCACCCAGATCGGGCTCACGGTGGACTCGGCCTGGGACGCTATCGCGGCTCGGGCGTAGCGCCGCCGAAGGCCGTCGGCTCCCGCGGGGCGGGCGGGATTCCGGCCCATTCGATCTCGCGGGCATGTCCCGGCCCCAGCGGCCGGACCAGCAGGTTATTCCCGATCTGCACCAGGACCGAGTCGTCGCCGTAGCGGGCGGCGGCGGACGCGTGGTGGGCGAGGAGCCCCGGCGTGCCGGTATCGGCCTCCACGCAGAGGTCGTCGGGGTCGGCACACCGAACCACCCGGGCAAAGGCCGGCCTGCCCAGCAGCACCGAGAGGGCGGATTCGGCCCGGGCTCGCTCCGGGGCAGGCACCAGCGTCACCGTTGCCTCGGCTGGCGGCACCGGGCTCCGGTACAGTCGGTCGCCCGCCCGGATCACCAGCTCGGTCCCGGCCGCGTTCCAACCCACCAGACTCGGCGGCGGCGCATCGCGCGGCAAGGCGATCTGACGCTCGGCGCCGGTCAGCAGGTTCATCACCCACACCGACCCGGGCGTCGAGTCCCGCAGCGTGCCGCCCCGGAGAAATGCCACCGCACCGCCGTTCGGCGCGAGGGACGGACGCATTTCTCCCACTGCGCTGAAGGTCACCGGGACAGCGGCACCGCCGGAGCCCGGCACCGCGTAGAGGTCGCCCCCCGCATGACCCGTTCCGCCCACGAAGATCACGAACGGGTCCGTGCCCACCTCGATGTGCCCCCGGAGCGGCGGGAGCGAGCCGCCGCATCCCGCCAGCAGGCCCAGCACCACCAGACCAGCCGAGTTCCTACTCCGCACGCTGGAGCCGGACCAGCCAGGTACCTGCCGGGTCGAGCTCGACCCGGGACGGCGGGCCGCGGAACCCTTTGAGCGTCACGCTCGTCTCCGCCCCGGCGACGTCGGTCCGGACCGGTTTGCCGTCCACCAGCAGGCGAAGACCCGGCAAGCGGACCTCCGCTCCGCCGACCGGCCTGAGAGCGAGCCGGTGTTGCCCGCCCCGGCGCTCGGCCTTCCATGCCAGCACGGGCACATCGCCGTCGGCCTGCCGCAGCACCCAGCCGACCTCTCGGCCGGCCGCCCCCGACATGATCCGGCCAACCTCGTCCAGGTCGGCGGTGGCGTCCCGATGCTCAGCCACCAGGGCGCGGAGTCCGGCGGCGAAGGCGCTGTCGCCCATCACGCCTCGGAGCTCGTGCAGCGTCCAGGCGGCCCGCCAGCTCTCACCGTCGGGGGCAAGCGCCGAGTCCGCCACCGAGTGCATCGCCGCGGTGAGCGGCGGACCGCCGGCACCGGCGTGCCACATCGCCGCCAGGTAGGGCGGCATCCCCTCGAACAGCCGCCGGGCCGGCGCGGAGTCGGCCGAGACCGCGATCCCCAACCATTGGCGCGCCGTCTCCCGGGCGATGAGAATCTCGGCCGGGCCCGCGCCCGCGAAGGCGTCTTGGCCGTAGAGCGCCATCTCCGCCGAGCTCACCGCCGCATTCGGGATGGCCGCCTCGGCGTGCACCAGCCGGGTGTAGGGATAAGGTCCCAGCATTCGGCTGAAGTACGCGGCGATGTCGTCGGCACGCGCGAAGGCCTTGGCTGCAACGGCCGAATCAGGAGCGTAGCTCCACACCTCCACCGGCGGACATCCGCCGCACCCCTCCGCGCTCCGCAGCGCC
>DASSML010000480.1:0-4840 GCA_035688895.1 Gemmatimonadales bacterium | reverse complement strand
GGGCTCGATACCTACATCACCGGCGAGGGCGCGCACCACACCTACTTCGACGCGGTGGAGTGGGGGATCAACGTGATCTACGCCGGTCACTACGCCACGGAAACGCTGGGCGTGCAGGCCCTGGCTTCGCACCTGGGAGAGCGATTCGGTCTGGACTGGGAGTTCCACGACCATCCCACGGGCCTGTGAGCGCTCCGCCCGCGCCGCTGCTCCGGCTGGAGGGGATCGAGAAGCGCTACGGCCCCGTGCACGCGCTGCGCGGGGCCGATTTCACGCTCTACCCCGGCGAAGTGCATGCGCTGCTGGGCGAGAACGGCGCGGGCAAGACGACGCTCATGCAGGTGGCGGACGGCCTGGTGCGCCCCGACGCGGGGACGATTCGTGTCGGGGACGCCGAGCGGCCGGCGCTCACGCCCGGCGAGGCCCGGCGCTTCGGGATCGGGATGGTCCATCAGCACTTCACCGGGATCCCCGCCTTCACTGTCGCCGAGAACGTGGCGCTCGCTACGGGATGGCCGGTGAGCCCCGGCCCGCTCCGTGAGCGGGTCCGCCACGCTGCCGAGCAGATCGGCCTTCCCCTCGACCCCGATGTCCGCACGGGCCGCCTCAGCGTAGGCCTCAAGCAGCGGCTGGAGATCGTCAAGGCCGTCGCGGCCGATGCCCGCATCCTGCTACTCGATGAGCCCACCGCTGTGCTCGCGCCCGCCGAAGTGGCCGAGCTGCTGGACGTCATTCGGCGATTCACCGCGTCGGGCGGAGCCGCGGTGTTGATCACCCACAAGCTCGACGAAGCGCTGGCGGCGGCGGACCGGGTGACGGTCCTTCGGCGTGGGAAGGTCGTGCTGCGGGCGCTACGAGGCGACCTGGATCCGGCCGGACTCGCCGCGGCCATGATCGGCGGGGAGCCGGTCGTGCGCTCCGCCGCGTCCATCAGGCAGCAAGCCGACGAGCCCGCGGCGATCCGCGCCGAAGCGCTGGAGGTAGCGCGGGAGAGCGGGTACGGACTCGCGCTGCGGCAAGGCTCGCTCGAGGTCCGCCCGGGGGAGATCGTGGGGATCGCGGCGGTCGAAGGCAACGGCCAGCGCGAGCTGCTCCGCGCGGTGGCGGGGCGGGTGCTCCCGCTGCGGGGGCGGCTCCAGGTGGCGGGGCCGGTGGCGTTCATTCCGGAGGACCGGATCAGCGAGGGGCTGATTCCGGAGCTGAGCCTGACCGAGAACGTGGTGCTGGGCTCCGGTCGGGAGGAACCGTGGATGCGCGGCGGCCGGATCGACTGGCGCGCGGCCGAGCGGTACACGGCGGAATTGCTGCGGGCATACGATGTGGTCGCGGCCGGACCCCGCGCGCCTGCTTCCAGCCTGAGCGGAGGCAATCAGCAGAAGGTGGTCATCGCCCGGGAGCTGTCGCGGCGGCCCCGGGTGGTGGTGGCGGAGAATCCCACCCGCGGGCTCGACCTGCGGGCGACCGCGGGCGTGCACGCGCGGCTTCGGGAAGCGGCCGAGGCCGGAGCCGCGGTCCTGGTGCACTCGAGCGATCTCGACGAGGTGCTCGAGCTGGCGACGCGGGTGCTGGTCGTGAGCCGCGGCGTGGTGGCCGAGCCGCCGTCGGGCGAGGCGGCCAGCCGAGAAGAGATCGGGGCGATGATGCTGGCAGGAGCCTGACGTGCCGCGCCGCGCCTGGGTAATCGCCGGCACGGCCGTGGGGCTGGGGCTCGCCGTCCTCGCCGCCGGCCTTTCCCTGGCGGGGTACGACGCCGGGGCCGCACTCGCCGCGCTGTGGACCGGGGCGTTCGGCTCGTGGTACGCCTTCACCTCGGCGACGCTGGTCCGCGCCGTCCCGCTCATCCTGATCGGACTCGGGATCGCGCTGGGATTTCGCGCCGGCGTGTTCAACATCGGCGCGGAGGGGCAGTTCTACGCCGGGGCCATCGCGGCTACCTGGGTCGGCCTCCACGTCGGCGCCATGCCGGCCGCGCTCGCGATTTCCGCCGTGTGGAGCGCGGCGCTGTTGGCCGGGGCCTGCTGGGTCGCGGTGCCCGTCGGGCTGCGGATGCGCTACGGCGTGCTGGAGGTCATCAGCACGCTGCTGCTCAACTTCGTGGCCGAAGCGTTGGTGAGCTTCGTGGTGCAGGGACCGCTGCAGGAGCGCCAGGGCATCTATCCGCAGAGTGACCCGATCGCGTTGTCGGCTCGCCTTCCCTTCATTCCCGGCACCCGTCTGCATGTCGGACTGTTCCTCGCGCTCGGATGCGCCGGCGTGCTGTGGTATCTCTTCGCCCGGACCCGCTGGGGCTTCAACCTCCGCGCGGTGGGCGCGGGCCCACGGGCCGCGGAGGTCAGCGGCCGGATCGACAGCCGCCGGGTGACCGCCCAGGCGCTGCTCGCGAGCGGGGCGATCGCGGGCCTCGCGGGGGGCGTCGAGGTCACCGGCGTGAGCTACGCGCTGTACCAGAACCTCTCCCCCGGGTACGGGTTCACCGCGATCGCGGTGGCGCTGCTGGCGCGGCTGCACCCGCTCGGGGTGGTGGCGGCCGGGCTCCTCTTCGGAGCCTTGGAGGCCGGCGCCGGGGCGATGCAGCGCGACGCGGGTGTCCCGGCCGTGGCGGTCAGTGTGGTCGAGGCGGTGGTGCTGCTCGTGGTGGTGATCGCGGCGGCCGGCGTGCAGCGGATCGGCCTGGTCGGAGCGGCGCGGGCGCGGCGGCGCGCGGCATGAGCGGCCTCGAGGAGCTGACCGCCGGATTCCTGGCGGCCGCCGTCCGGGTCGCGACGCCGCTCCTCCTCGCCGCCACCGGCGAGACGGTCACCGAGCGGGCCGGCGTGATCAACCTCGGCATCGAGGGCATGATGCTGGCCGGGGCGCTCGCCGCCGCGCTCGGCGCCAGTGCGGCCGGTCCCTGGACCGGCGTCCTCGTGGGGATCGGGGCTGGGACCGCACTGGCCCTGGTCTTCGCGGCGGTGGTGGTGGGCGCGCGCGGCGACCAGATCATCACCGGCACGGCGGTGACGCTGGGCGCGGTCGGGTTGACCGGGATGGTCTACCGCCAGGCCTACGGCACCGCGGGCGCGGGCCTCAACCTTCCCACCCTCGCGGCGCTGCCGGTTCCGGGTCTCCGGGAGATCCCGCTCATCGGCCCAGCCTTGTTCGATCAGCCCGCCCCGACCTACATCGCGATCGTGGCGTTGCCCATCGTCTGGTGGTGCCTCTTTCGCACCCGGGCCGGGCTCATGCTGCGGGCCACCGGTGAATCCCAGGCGATGGCGCGGGCGGCCGGGGTGCGCACCGGGCTGGTGCGGGCGGTGGCGACGCTGATCGGCGGCGCGTTCGCCGGGCTGGCCGGTGCCACCCTGGTGCTGGCCCAGGTGGGGACGTTCGCGGAGAAGATGACGGCGGGGCGGGGGTTCATCGCGATCGCCATCGTGGTGCTGGGACGGTGGCATCCCGCGGGCGTGGGTCTGGCGGCGCTCCTCTTCGGCGCGGCCACGGCGCTGCAATTTCTCTTTCAGACGCTGGGCTGGGATGTTCCCTACCAGCTCTTCCTCATGCTTCCCTACGGGCTCACGCTCCTTGCGCTCGCGGGCCTCGTCGGGCGAGTCCGGCCTCCCGCCGACCTGGGGCGGGGCTAACGGCCCCAAGCGTTCTCATTCGATGCCTCGCTGGCGCTGCAGCCAGCGGATGTAGCCAATGACTCCCGACACCGCGGCGTCATCGAGCCCGGCGACCGGCGGCATCGGGCCGAAATGCCAATGGTGTGGGCGAACCCCGAACCGGATGGCGAGCCGGAACGCCTCGTCCGCATGATGCGACGGCTGGTAGTAGCGATGCACCAGCGGGGGCCCCTGCGTGGTGCCGACCCCGTGTGGTCCATGGCACGCGCTGCAGCGACTCTGGTAGGTGCGCTCGCCTTCGACCAGCGCGGGCGGGACCGGCCCCGGATCGACATCCGCGAGAGGCTCGGCACGCTCCCGGCAGCCGGCGAGGAGCAGGAGCGCCAGCGTCCAGCGACTGCTCACGCGGCCGGCATGGCGAGCTCGCGGCGGGCTTGCTCGATCACCTGCCGCACGCGGTCGCGGAGCGCCGGCGCGTCGTCGGGAGTCAGCCCGGTGGTGTCCACCGGCTCGAGGACCCGCACGACGGCGCTCGACCGGTTGAACCGCCAATCATGCTTGGGGAGCGCGCTGCGGGTGCCGAGCACCGCGAGCGGGAGGATGGGGACGCCGGCGTCGATGGCCAGGCGGAAGGCGCCATCCTTGAAGGGGAGCATCTCGCCCGACGCCGAGCGGGTACCCTCGGGAAAGATCATGACCGACACCCGGCGTGCCAGCACCTCGCGGCACCGGGCGATCGCCTCGATCGCGCTGGGCCCGAAGCCGCGCTTGAGCGGGATGTCGCCAGCCAGGTGCATCATCCAGCCCATCACCGGAATCCGGAACAGCTCCGCTTTGGAGAGCCACTTCATTTCCCAGGGGAGATAGCTGATCAGCAGGATGTCGGCGAACGACTCGTGGTTGGAGACGACGACGTAGGGTTTCCGAGGATCCGCCGGCAGCGTGCCCTCGTAGCGGAATCGCCAGAGCGGGTTGAGGGTGGCCGTGACCGGCCCGATCCGCCGGAAGACCCAGCCCACGACGTAGCGACCGGGGTCGAACGGCGCGGTCACCAGGCGGAGCAGCGCCATGACGGGGAACCACAGCAGGACGCAGCTGGTGAGCACCAGCCAGGCCCAGACCGACGCGATCGACTGCCACAGGCGGGACATGATCTCCGTCACGGATGGAGTGCCGACCCGGGTGTGCTGGCGCACAGACGTCCACCCCCGAGGCGGCTAACCTTAGCGCGGGGCGGC
>DASSML010000479.1:0-7943 GCA_035688895.1 Gemmatimonadales bacterium | reverse complement strand
TTGGCGCACGGTGCTCTCGCCGAGGGTTAGGTCCGCCCGGGTGGTGTCGAGGCGGACTCGGGCCGCTGGCTCGTCCGCGGTGAAGCGCTCGTTGCGGCCATCGGGCCGACGGTGGGTGACGAGCAGACGGCCACCCCAGCGATCTCCCGGCGCCGGGGCCCGGCTCAAGGAGCCGCCGACGAGGTAGGTGATATACCACCATTCGTCCGGCCCGGTCACCAGGTTGTAGTACTGCCATTCACCCCAGGTGGAATCAGGTCTCGTGGGGATATGGAAGCCATCGAGCTCGTCGTAGAGCTGCTGCACCGTGGGGGCTACGTAGGCGCTATCGCGGGGGGAGTCCGACCAGTGGCCCGCCACGACGTCGAGCCCCGCTCCCACCGCCTCGGCTCGGCTGGGTATCTCTCCCCCGGCCCGCAACGCCACCGGCTCGCAGTGGGCGCGCACGGCGCAGAGGTACATCAGCTTTCCCTCGAGCGCGGGCGCCACCGTCCGAATCCTGCCCGCTGCCCGCGGTCCTCCCAGGACCTGGCGGGTGAGGAAGCGGGCACGCTCGATGGTGAAGTACATCCCGCTCAAGCCTCCGGTGCGCATCGCCTCGACATCGATGCCCTGCGGAAGCACCGTCACTTCTCCGCCACCTACCAGGGACACGTCACGCGACTGGTCCAGCATCGCCTCGCCCACCGAGAGCAGGACCACCATCACTCCGACCCCCAGCGCGAAGCCGAGCAGCAGGAAGGCGGAGCGGACCTTCCGGACCCAGAGATGCCGGAAGGCGAGGGTGGTGATCACCGGTCCGCGATCCTTCCATCGAACATGGTGACCGTCCGGCCCGCCTCCCGAGCGAGCCGCTCGTCGTGGGTGACCACGACCAGGGTGGCACCGTCGCGGTTGAGGCGGCGGAAGAGCTCGAGGATCTCCTGCCCGGTGGCCGCATCGAGCTCTCCCGTTGGCTCGTCGGCGAGAAGGACCGCGGGCTGGTTGGCGAGCGCCCGGGCGATCGCGACGCGCTGCATCTCGCCGCCCGAGAGCTGCGTGGCCCGATGGCCGGCGCGACCGGACAGTCCCACGTACTCGAGCAGCTCGAGCGCCCGCGCCCTCCGCTCGGCCGACTTCACGCCGGCCTCGGCCATGGGGAGCTCGACGTTTTCCCGGGCGGTCAACACGGGCAGAAGGTGAAAGCGCTGGAAGACAAAGCCGAGGCGCAGCAGGCGGAGCCGGGTGAGATCGCGATCGGAGAGACGCTCGAGCCGGGTGCCAAGCACCTCGACCGAGCCGGCCGAGGGGGTGTCGATGCCGCCCAGCAGCTGCAACAGGGTCGACTTGCCGCTGCCCGACGGCCCGACGATGGCCACGTGCTCACCGCGGCCGACGCTGAGCGAGACCCCGCGGAGCGCGTGTACCGTCTCGCCGCCGACCGGGTAGTCCTTCCGCAGGTCACGGGCGACGAGAACCGCCCCGGGATGGGACGGGGCGCTCAGGTGGCCTCCGCCCGCAAGGTGGCGGCTATGGGTGCGCGCGCGGCGAGCCACGCCGGGTAGAGCCCGGCCAGGGAGCCGGTCACCAGGAGAACGACGGCGGCCTGGGTGAGCGTATCGGCCCGCGGCACGAAGAAGGAGAACGCGGCGGGCAGTCCCGGAAAGCTGGTGAGGATCGCGTCGAGGTAGCGCGCGGTGGCGAGCCCCAGCAGCACCCCGAGCGCCGAGCCGATCACGGTCAGCGCGACCCCCTCGGCCAGCACCTGGCTCACGACCGTGGCCTTGCCGATGCCGATGGCGCGCAGGGTGGCGATCTCGCCCAGGCGCTCGTTCACGGTGATGGTGAGCAAGGTGCCGATGAGCAACACGGTCACCACCAGGCTCATCGCGCCGAGGACGTGGGCGAGCTGGGTGAAGTAGGAGAGCCGGCGCTTTGCCTGGGCCACCAGCTCGACGACGCTGTTCACCTCCAGGGTGGGGTAATCGGCCCGGAGGCGGGCGACCAGCGGTTCGACCATGCTGTCCGCCCGCGCGCGAACGAGGACCAGCGAGGCGGGATCGCCGGTGGCCTGGCGGGCGAGGCGCTGCATCACAGGGAGCACCGCTCCGACCGAGGGCTGGCCGCGGTAGTCGTAGAGCCACTCGACCATCCCGCGGACGACCAGCGAGCGGTCTTCGGCCGCGGCGGCGATCTGAGGATCGAGCCGGCCGGCCAGCATGACCGTGTCTCCCACGCGGGCGCCGCCAAGCACCGCCGCCGCCGCCGCGCTGAGCAGGAGGCCGGTCGTGTCGGCGGGCGCGAGATCGGCCCCGGCCATCACGCGGTAGATGCCCTGCGACTCGGGCTGCACGCCATAACCGAAGAGCGTCACCAGCGAGTCGGGAGTCCTGGCGTAGACGGCCGACCCCAGGATCGCGCCCGCCGTGGCGACATCGGGGTCGGAGCGGAGCGTGCGCACCAGACGGCGGGCGCCTGGCAGTGATGCCTCGGTGTCGAACGGCAGGGTGCCTTTGGGCGTGATCCGGATCTGGTAGCCGCGCTGGAGCAGCAGATCGCCGAACGACTTGTCGATGCCACCGCTCAGCATGACCATGTCCAGCAGCATTGCCGCCGCCACCGCGATGCCCGCCAGCGACAGTCCGGTGCGCAGCGGGTGCCGGCCCAGGCTCCGAATCCCCCAGCCAAGACCGGTCACGCCCGGCCCCAGAGCACCATGGGACGGGTGCGGACCAGACGCGCCGCCGCGATGGCGCCGGCGGCCAGGCCCAGCACCAGCGAGAGGCCGACACCGAGGGCCACGATGCGCGGGGTGATCACCGAGAAGACGAGCTGGGTGTCGAAGAAGCGTTGATAGTAGGCGTTAGTGATAGCGCCCGCGGCGAGGGCGATGACGATGCCCAGGAGCGACCCCGCCACCGCGAGCACCGCCGCCTCCAGGAGGAGCGCGTAGAAGATGGTCCGGCGCCTGACGCCCACGAAGCGCATCACCGCGGCGTCGAGGCGCCGCTCTTCCACCTTGAGGAGCATGATGCAGAGCAAAAAGACGGCGCTCGCCACGATGGTGATCATGGCGATGGCGCGATGGAAGCGGCTCACGACCTGGAAGGTCTGCGACGACTCGGAGGCGATCTGGGCCGAAGGGTAGGCCCGGAACCCGAACGCGCCGCGGTTGAGCTCGGCGGCGGCCGAGTCAGGCGAGACGCCGGCCACCAACGCCAGGCCGAATCGGTCCACCCGATCGGGCGCGCCCAGCAGCTCGGCGAGATCGGGCAGATGGAAGCGGGCCTGCAGGGCGCGCCGGGCGATCTCAGCGGGATCGGGGCGGGGCTGGTAGATGGCGCGCACCACGCCGAGCCGGAGCATCGAATCGGGGGCCGTGCCCAGGCGAACGGTGTCGCCGACACTCAACCCCAGGCGGCCGGCGGTCCCGCGCTCAAGCGCGAGATCCACCACCTGGGCCCGACCCGGCCGGGAGACGAACGCGCAGAGCAGCACGGCGCAGAGGAGAGCACGCATGGCTGCAAAGTACCCCGGTCCGGCTCGGGGCTTTCGACTAAGTGGTCGTCAGCGGTGGAAGGGGTGTTCCAGGCTCAGATAGAGGAAGAGCGCGTCATCGCCGGCGTCCGGCCCCACCGCGACGGTGTAGGCCACACCGGGAACCACCTGCAGCCCACCGGCGAAATCATGGGCCCACCGGATGCCCGGATTGAGGTAGAACCCGTCGGGGTCGAGCCAGAGGGCCTCGAACATCAGGTTGACCGAGCGCCGCAGGCGATAGATGGCGCTGGCGCCGAGGTTGAAATCGGCGGCCGAGCCGTCAATGGTCACTCCGGCGTTGTAGTGAGTCACCACCTTGGGACTCATCACCCAGCTGACCGGAAGGTTGGCCTGGACGCCGAGGTCACCGGTGCCCCGCCCCTCGGACTCGCTGCCAGTCGGAAGCAGGAGCGTCGCGCGCGGGGCAACGTGCACCGCGGTGGCGCCGTCCGTCGACTCGTGGGCGACCAGCTGATAGCGGTAGTTGAGCGCGATGTCGCCGATGCCGGTGCCGGGTCCGCCTTCGGGATTCACCACGGGAAGGGTGTAGCTGAGCTGATGGGTCATGCCGCCGAGGGGCCATTCCTGGGTGAAGGCGTAGTCCCAGGCCCCGCCTCCGTCCGGCCGTGAGAAGGTGCTGATGTGCTGCACCACCCCGGCTTCCTGGTTGTACGCCTCCTCGATCAGGAAGCTGTTGTCGGCGATGTCCTGCGCGGCGAGAGCGAACGGACTCACCGCTGTGCAGATCAGGACAAGGGCGAAGGACGAAGGGCGAAGGTCGGCGAGTGGCCGGCGGCTCACGCCAGCCACTCACGGAAGGTCCCGAGGAGGAGCCAGGCGTTGAGGCCCATGATGATCAGGGCCACGGCCCAGGCGACAGTCTTGAGTACCGCCCCGTTCACGAAGACGCCCATCTTGGCCCGCTCGCTGGTGAACTGGACCAGCGGAACCACGGCGAAGGACAGCTGCAGGCTGAGAATGACCTGGCTCAGAATCAGCAGCGCGCCCGCCCCGTGCTCGCCGTACATCGCCGTCACGATCACCGCGGGGATGATGGCAATCAGCCGGGTGATGAGCCGACGGAGCCAGGCCGGCAGCCGGATGTTGAGGAACCCTTCCATCACGATCTGTCCGGCCAGGGTCCCGGTGATGGTCGAGTTCTGGCCCGAGGCGAGGAGCGCCACCGCAAACAGGGTGCTGGCCAGGGTAGTGCCGAGCAGCGGCGTCAGCAGCCGGTAGGCGTCGCCGATGTCGGCGACCTCCTGATGGCCGGTGTTGTGGAATGTCGCCGCCGCGAGGATCAGGATCGCGGCATTGATGAAGAACGCGAACAGCAGCGCCACGGTGGAGTCGAGGGTCGCGAAGCGCACGGCTTCACGCTTGGAGGCCTCGTCGGGCAGCACGTTCCGGGTCTGCACGATGGAGGAGTGCAGGTAGAGGTTGTGCGGCATCACGGTGGCGCCAAGGATGCCGACCGCGATGTAGAGCATGGCCGGGTTGGTGATGATCTGCGTCGTCGGCACCAGGCCGGCGAGGACGCCTGCCATCTCGGGCCGGGCCATCACCAGCTCCACCGCGAAGCAGGCCCCGACGGTTGCGATCAGGGCGATGATGAACGCCTCGAGGTAGCGGAATCCCTTGTGCTGCAGCAGCAGGATGAGCAGCACGTCCAGCGCCGTGAGACAGACGCCCCACACCAGCGGGATCCCGAACAGCAGATTGAGCGCGATCGCCGAGCCGATCACCTCGGCCAGGTCGCAGGCGGCGATCGCGATCTCGCAGAGGACCCAGAGCACGAAGCTCACCGGCCGGGAATAGTGGTCGCGACAGGCCTGGGCGAGGTCGCGCCCGGTCACGATGCCCAATTTGAGGGCGAGCGACTGGAGCAGGATCGCCATCAGGTTGGAGAGCAGGATGACGCTCAGCAGGGTGTAGCCGAAGCGGGCCCCGCCGGCCAGATCGGTGGCCCAGTTGCCCGGGTCCATGTAGCCCACCGCGACCATGTAGCCCGGGCCCACGAACGCCAGTGCCTTGCGCCAGAAGGAGACGCCCTGCGGAACACGGACGGTGGCGTGCGACTCGGGCAGGCTCGGACTGAGGCGGGGATAGCGCCAGCCGGTCAGCTCCTCGATCGGTCCCGACGGCACCGCGCTCACGCGTCCTCCCCCAGCGGCACGCACCGCAGCACATGGCCCAGCTCGTGGCCGATCACGTGCGACTGACCTTCCACCTCGATCGTGATGGGTCCGTGGAACGGCTTGCGTTCCACCACCAGGACGCGAGCGCCCGGGCGGAGCCCGATGGATGCGATGTACCGGAGCCGCTCCGGGTCGCTCTCGTCCACCCGGCGAAGCTCGACCAGAATCCCTTCAGGCAGCTCGGAGATCGGCGTGCTGGCGGGCTCGTGGATGGCGCCATCGACGTCGGGGATGGGATCGCCGTGGGGATCGACGCTCGGGTGCCCCAGCACCGTGGCCATTCGCTCGACCAGCTGGTCCGACACGGCGTGCTCCAACCGCTCGGCCTCGTCGTGGACCGTGTCCCAGCTGTAGCCGAGGAAGGCCACCAGGTAGGCCTCGATGAGGCGGTGCCGGCGGATGGTGCGCAGGGCCGCCCGGCGGCCCTCCTCGGTGAGCTGCACGCCCTTGTAGGGCACGTGCTCGAGGAGTCCGTGCTCGCTGAGCCGCTTGACCATCCCGCTGACGGACGCCGGAGCGAGCTCGAGCAGATTCGCGATCTCGCTCGTGGCGGCGGCCCGGCCCTCTGGCGTAAGTCGGTAAATGGCCTTGAGATAGTCCTCGACCGACCGGGTCAGAGGCTCATGCTGGGCGACTGCGTTCATCCAAACTTCCAGATTAGGAGTGCCTAAATCTGGAATAAGCGAGGGCGAACGTCAAGCCCCGAAGGCTCAGAGCAGCCGCAGGAGGTCGCTCACGATCCGCTCAGTCAGGCCCCACACCACGCCTTCGTCTACCCGGTACGCCGCGAACTGGCGGCGCTCGCCCCGGATATCGAGCTCCAGGGTGTCGTGAGTGGCCGAATCGAGGAGGTGGTCCAGCGAGACCCAGCGAGTCGCGGCGACTTCCGGATTGGGATCGAGCGCGGGTCGGGATGTGAGGGTGAAGACGAACGGGCGGACGGCAATGGGAGGGAGAACCGGGGTCCGGGGCACGACGTCGTCGAGGCTGCCGACGAGCTGCTCGCGGGAGGGAGAATAGCCGACCTCTTCGGCGGTCTCCCGGATCGCGGTGGCGACGAGATCCTGATCGAGAGCCGACTGGCGTCCCCCCGGGAGCGCCATGTGTCCCGACCAGGGGTCGTCCAGGCGCTCGGCCCGGCGGATCAGAAGAAGGCTGTCGGGATCGGGAGCGAGGAGCACCGCCACGGCCGCCCAGATGAGCGGGCCGCCCGCGGTGTCTACCTGCGGCTGGTGATCGGCAAGGCGCTCCCGGAGACGGAGGAGTCGCGTGGTCAGTGCGGGTGGCCGTGACACGATCCGCCGCAGCACCCGCCGGCCGCGGGGGGACCGAGGCGACTGAAGTCGGCGGGCTTGCCGGCGGACGCCGGGCGCGCGGTGAGCGACATCCGCCGCTCGAGCTTGCGGCCCTGGCACTCGGGACAGGCCACCCTGGTGTCCGACCGGACGAGCTGCTCGAACTCCGCATCACAGGCGGTGCAGCGGTAGGAGTAGATGGGCATGCCGGAGATTAGCCCGCCCGGGACGAGTTGGCCAGCGGATCCTGGCCGACCAGCCGCTCGCTCTCGTCCCAGAGGCGCCGCGCCGCGGCCTCGTCGTATGACGCCGCGGACGACCGGGTCTCGGTGCAGCGATCGAAGTATCGGCCGGAGATGTCGGCCACCTCGGGTGAGGCGGCCAGGTAGACGATCGGCTCGGCCCCGCGCTCGGGAGTGCTGCCGAAGCTCCGCCGCCCGGCGGGCATGCCCATGTAGTCGGAGAGCAGGCCGGTCGCGACCACGCCGGGATGCACCGCGTTGGCCGTGACGCCACTGCCCTCGAGCCGTTGGGCGAGCTCGTGGGTGAACAGAATGTTCGCCAGCTTGGTCCGGCTGTAGACCCGATCGCGCCGGTAGTCGCGCTCGCTCATGAGATCGTCGAAGTCGAGTCGCTGCCCCGAATGGGCGCCCGAGGAGACGTTCACGATCCGCGCGGGTGCCCCGGCGCGCAGCGCGCCGAGCAGCCGGACGGTCAACAGGAAGGGTGCGAGATGGTTGACCGCGAACTGGCGCTCCAGGCCGTCGGCGGTCACCTCCCGGCGCCGGGTGATGACACCAGCGTTGTTGATCAGCAGGCCGATGCGGGGGTGGCGGCGGGCGATCTCCTCCGCCGCCGAGCGAACCGATGCCATCGAGGAGAGATCGGCGCGGATGACCTCCGCGTGGCCGTTCCGCTGCTGGATCGCCTC
>DASSML010000478.1:0-6447 GCA_035688895.1 Gemmatimonadales bacterium | reverse complement strand
CAGATACTCGAACACCATGAAGTACGGCATGGCGAGCAGTCCGATCCGACCGTAGCGCGGATTCGCCAGCATCTCCTGGCTGTGGGCCAGGGTCTCGCCCAGGCCGCGCTGCCAGCGCTCCCGCTGGCGGCGGAGTCCTTGCACCGTCTCGGGACATTCGGTCCAGCACACCGGGTCGGGCACGAACTCCACCCGGTACGGCCGCCGCCGGCTCCGCATGTGGCGGTGCATCCGTACGATCAGGTCCATGTCTTCGCCGATCGTGTCGTGGCGGAAGCCACCGACCTCGACCAGCAGGTCCTTCCGGAACACCCCGAAGGCCCCCGAGACGATCATCAGCGAATCCAGCTCGCCCCACGCCACCCGGCCGAACAGGAACGCGCGCAGGTACTCCAGCACCTGGGCCGCGCCGAGGAAGGTCCGGGGCAGGCCGGTGGCGGTGACGGCGCCCTCTGACACCGCGCAGCCATTGACGATCCGGACCGTGCCTCCCGCCGCCACCGTCTCCGAGGATCGCGGGAGGATAGCGCCCATCAGCGCCGACATCGCGTCGCGCTCGATCACGCTGTCGCCGTCGATGACACAGACCCAGGGCGCCGAGGCGAGGTTGATTCCCGCGTTGGTCGCGTCGGCCTTACGCCCGTTGGCCTTGTCCAGCACCCAGAGGTTGGGCAGGGTCCGGCTGCGATAGATCCCCCGCACCTGCTTGCTCCGGATCCGCTGCCAGTAGACCCGCGGCGCGCGCTCGAGCTTGAACTCGGCGATCAGCTGCTCCAAGGTGTCGTCGGTCGAGCCGTCGTTCACGACCACCAGCTCGAGCCTGGGGTACCGCAGCTCCAGCAGCGAACGGACCGATACGGCAATGCCCTTCCCCTCGTTGTAGGCCGGCACGATGATCGAGATCGGCGGCGCGAGCCCCGACTCGCGCATGTCGCGGAAGTCCTCCAGCGCGAGCGTGCGCATGCGCCGCCGGACCGCGATGAAGGCCAGGACCAGCTGGATCAGGTAGATGGTGTTGATGACCACGAAGAAGCCGGTCACCAGCAGCCAGAAGATTCGGAGCTCGCTCATGCGGCACGCTCCCTGGCGCCGAGCCAGATGGCCTGCGCCGCCATGTCGCGCACGAAGGGGTTCGAGCTCTCCCGGGCGCGGGTCAGCGCCTTCGCTCCAGCAGGGCCGAGGGCGAGCAATGCGCCGGCCACGTGGTGGCGCACCCAGTAGGCCGAGTCGCCCATCGCCTGCTCCAGCCGCGGCACCGCGGTCGCATCGCCCAGGCGGCCGAGCGAGGCGGCGGCGAGCGCGCGCACCGGCCACTCGGCGTCATCCATGGCCGCGAGGCAGATGGTGACCGAGTCGGGATCGGGCGTGATCGCGCCCAGCGTGCGCAGCGCTTCGACCCGCACCTCGGGGTCCCTATGGAGGGCGAGCCGGCGCACCCGATCGGGATCGGCCACGCCGCCGAGTCGGCCGCTCACCTGGAGCAAGGCCTTGAGCATCTCGGGCGAGCTGGCCGACGCGAGCAGGGCGCTGATCGCCGGGATGGCCCCGGGGCCGAGCCGCACTAGCCGCATAGTCGTGAGCAGATTGCCCCAGTCACCCATGACGTCGATTGCCCGGACCACGTCGACCAGCGCCTCGACAGCGCGGAGGTCCGCCAGGGCCCCGATCGCCTCTCTTCGTACGGAGACCTTTCGGTCGCGCAGTCGCTCGATCAAGGGACGCAGCGCATCCTTCCCGCCCAGCCGTCCGAGCAGGCGGCACGCCTCGGCGCGACGCGCGGCGGACCGGTGGCCGAGGCCGGCCGTCACCGGTTTCAGCACGCCCGCACTCCGAAGCTCCGCCCGTGCGGCTGCTCCGCGCCACTCGTCGAGCGAGGGAAGGCTGTGGGCCCACCAGGCCAGCATGAGGCGCTGATCGCCGTCGGAAAGCCTCGCCCAGGGAACGAGGTCCCCAGGAACAGGGCGGCCTGCGGCCCAGGCCGCGAGCATCAGGTCCGCCTGCCGCTCGAGCACTTTGTGGCGCGCGTCGCGGCTCGCGTGCAGGCGGTTCAGCAGCAGCAACGCGACCATGAGCACGGTCGCGAGACCGAACACCGCCGCCGGGAGCCCGACTTCGGGCGCGATCACCATCGCTGCACCAGGCCCAGAGACCAGGAATCCTGCTGCTGGCCGGTGGACCGATCCTGTCGGGCATAGAGCAGCTCGACGCCCAACCGCGAGGCGACGTAATGGCGCCAGGCCACGCCCAGAGTCTGGGCATCGAAGGAGCCCACCAGCTCCCGCGACGGGCCGGCGAAGGACTCCCCGCCCACTCCACCGAAGAGCCGGATCAGGTTGGCGGGCCCGTAGAGATAGCCAAGGGTGAACGAGCCACCGTGATTCCCCACGGTCGGCCCACCGAGCGAGAAGGAGGTGCTGGCATACCGGTAGCGCGCCGCCAGCAGCCAGTGCGGTCCGAGGTAGAGCTCCGCCTCGGGCCCGAGCTGATGTACGTCGGCATCCAGGTAATCGAAAAAGGTGTACTCGGCACCGAGCACCAGGCGGCCGAGCACGCCGCCGACGCCGGCGCCATACGTACCGCGAGGGAAGACCTCCGCCTGCGGCGCCCCCAGGGCACGCGCGCGGAGCTCGAGGTGAGGCGTGGCGCGGAACGCCATCTCGCCCCCGGCCCGACTCTCCGTCCGGTCGAACTTGTCCTGCAGCGTCAGCATCCCGCGCCAGTGCAGCCGGCCGGCGCGGTCGCCGATCGTGAGCGTGGCGCCATGACTCGCGGGCTGACCCTCCACGTGCTCGCCGTAGTACTCCACACCCGCCTCCGATGGCGCGGGAGCCGAGCTGCTGCGCCAGCGTCGCACGTCGGCCAGGGCCAGGCGGCTGTCCTCGTCTCCCGGCTGCTCCTCGAGCAGTCGGACGAATCCCGCTTCGGCCTCCGCGAGCCGGCCGGTCCAACTCTCCAGCTTGGCGACCCAGAAGCGGTCTTCCCTGGTACCACCTTCGCTCGAGGCGATGGCCTGGTAGGCGACCAAGGCCTCGGGGAAGCGCTCCTCTCGACGGAGCCGCTCGGCATCGGCCCGGCGGGCGGAGGTGACGGAATCGGGAGACTGCGCCCGGACGGAGGCGGGCAACGCAAGCAGGCACAGGCCGGCCAAGGCGGCCGAGATGGCGGCCCAGGCCGGGCGGGAGCGGATCGGGTCGAGCAGCATGGGGGCAAGGAGTGCAAGGCGGGTGCCCCGTCTATGTGTTTACCTCGCAATCAGATAGAGCGGCCGAGCCGGCCTGGGTCGGAGATGTCGCAAGAAATTGCGGTGTTTTGCTGCGGCGGGTACTAGTCTCCCGAACTGGGTATCATCCCTCGATGACTTCTCCCTTCGGCCCCGACCGCGACCGCCGGTCCGACCGCCGCTACCGCCTGCTCCTCGGCACCGCCGCGCTGGTCATCATCGCGGCCGGGATCCGCGAGGCGGCCGCGGTGCTCAACAGCATTCTCCTCGCGATGCTTCTCACCGTCACCGTCGTGCCGACGTTCGACACCCTCCGGCGACGAGGCCTGTCGAAGCCGCTGGCGGTGGTGCTCACCAGCCTCCTGCTCGCGGGCGTGCTGGTCGCGATGCTCGGCATCCTCGGGCTCTCGGGCACGCGGCTCTTGCAGTCACTCCCACACTACCAGGATCGGGCCGAATCGCTGCGCCGGGCCCTCGAGGGGATGCTGGCCGAACACGGGATCGAGCCGGAGCGGGTCATGTCGCTCGATCTGGTGGATCCCAACCGGCTGCTGGGCTTGGCGGCCGGGTTTCTCTCCGGCCTGGGCAAGGTGCTGAGCCAGGCGCTGCTGCTGATCCTGATCGTGGCGTTCTTCCTGGCGGAGCGCGGCATCGCCGATCAGACCTTCCGCCCCGACGGCACCGCAGGGCGGGTGGCGCGAGACGTCCGACAGTACCTCCTGCTCACCGCGCTCACCGGCCTCGGCTTCTCGGTGCTGGTGTGGATGGTGATGCTGGTCGTGGGCACCGACCTGGCGCTGGTGTGGGCGGTGCTTGCCTTCTTCATGAACTTCGTGCCCAACGTGGGGATCATCCTGTCGGTGATCCCGCCGGTCATTCTCACGCTGCTGGAGCTGGGCTGGCAGCGCGCGGTGGTGATTCTGGCCGCGTTCCTGGTGCTCAACTTCGTAGTGGACAACCTGGTCAAGCCGAGGCTGATGCAGCGGGGGCTGGACGTGCCGCCGATCATGGCGCTGCTCTCGCTCATGATCTGGGCCTACCTGCTGGGGCCGATCGGGACCCTGCTGGCGGTGCCGCTCACGATCGCGCTCCGGCGGGTCCTGCAGGACGCCGATCTGGCGGTGCCGGGGTTGGGGGCGTCGTCCTCCGGCGCGCGTGGCTGATCACCCGCCGGTGCCCTCTGGTCAGTTTGCTGCCGTCGCGCTAGAGTAGTCCAACTGCTCCAGGCAGGAACTGCCGCTGCAAGACACTCTCCCTCTGCAGGCTGCGCTCGCCGACCACTACCTGCTCGAGCATCAGGTCGGCCGTGGCGCCATGGCCACGGTCTACCTCGCCCGCGAGCTGCGCCACGACCGATCGGTCGCCCTGAAGGTGATCCACGCCGAGCTGGTCGAGACGGTAGCGTCGGGCCGATTCCTCCGCGAGATCCGTCTGGCCGGCAGGCTGCAGCACCCCCACGTCATCCCCATGCTCGATTCAGGCGAGGCCCAGGGCCGACTCTGGTACACCATGCCCTACGTCCGGGGTGAGTCGCTGCGTGCGATGCTGGAACGGGAGCGCGCACTCCCGATCGAGAACGCGGTCGAGCTGGCGAAACAGATCGCGCTGGCGCTCGACTACGCCCACCGCGAAGGGGTGATCCACCGCGATCTCAAACCGGAGAATATCCTGCTGAGCGATGGCCAGGCGCTGATCGTGGACTTCGGGCTGGCCAAGGCGCTGGAGGCAAGCGACCGGCTGACCGGCAACGGCGTGGCGGTGGGCACCGGAGCCTACATGAGCCCGGAGCAGGCGACCGGAGGCGAGGTGGATGGACGAGCGGACCTGTACTCGCTCGGCTGTCTGTTGTACGAAATGCTGGTCGGCGAGCCGCCGTTCATCGGAGCCACCGTGCAGGCCGTCATCACCCAGCGATTCACCATGGCGCCGCCGTCGGTCCGCCGGGTACGGCCCGAGGTGTCCGAGGCCTTGGACAGGGTGATCCGGCAGACGCTGATGCTCGACCCCGCACAGCGATTTGCCAACGGTGCGGAGCTGGCCCGGGCGCTCGCCCGCGGGGTACCGGAGCCCGCATCGGAACCCGAGACCCTGGAGGTCTCTCGCTCCGACCTGGCGAGCTGGGTCGGTCGATGGCTGGTGCCGCTGGTGGCGGCCGCCGTCGCCGGGATGCTGGGGCATGGGATGTTGGCGAGGTAGCCCATCCAGCAGCGGGCCGAGAGCTATCTTACTCCTGGCACCCGACTTGCCCGCTCGGCGGGGGCGGTAAATACCCCCGGAATCCAACTCTCAGAAGGCCGGGCACTTACCACCCACCGGCTCGGGGCCGGAGGGCGTCGTCGCGCCGCTCGCGCAACAGGAGTCGTCACACTTCTGATGGGCCAGTCCTACAAGCAGTGCACCGAGTGCGGGGCCAGGGCGCTCAGCATCGCCACCCGTTGCCCCCGGTGCCACCGGGAATTCCCGGCGCCCGTGGAGCAACCCGCAGTCACCCCCGTACGCCGTCTGGGGCGGATGCGGCTCCGGGCCCCCGGCATCGCCGCGGGCCTGCTCGGACTGGGCGCGGTGCTCACGGTGACCGAGCTGGGCCAGACCACGGGGAGCACCGAGCCGGCCTCGACGGCGGCCGCAGAGTCGAGCGCGGCGATGTCCGAGGTCGGCTTCGTTCACTCGCAGGCGGATCGGGCATCCGCCTCGGTCGCACAGCCGCCGGCGCGGAACGCGGGCGAGCTCCGAGTCGCGAAGTCGTGGACCCACGTTCGCAAGTCGCGGAGCCGGAGCGCCGACCTCGAGGCGGTGCTCACGCCGGGTGACACCGTCTTCGCGGATTCGCTGGACCGCGGCTGGTACCGGGTGGCGCTCGATGGCGAGGTGCTCGGGTACGCGAACGAATCGATGCTCACGCCGACCGAACCCGCCCGACCCTGATCTGTCCGCTCTCCCTTCGGCGGCCACCGAAGTAGTCTCGCCCGCGCCGAAGCGCGGCAGGCTTCTCCAGGTCCTCGGCGTGTCCTTCGGCGTCGCCGCGCTGGTCGGCAACACCATCCTGGTCGGTATCCTCCGCACCCCGGGCGAGGTCGCGGCCCGGCTTCCCTCGCCTGCCCTCTTTCTCGGACTCTGGCTGATCGGCGGCTGCTACGCGCTGCTCGCCACGCTATCGCTCGCCGAGCCGGGAGCGATGATCACGCGGTCGGGCGGACAGTACGTCATCGTCCGCCGCGGACTGGGTG
>DASSML010000477.1:0-4307 GCA_035688895.1 Gemmatimonadales bacterium | reverse complement strand
GCACGCTCCCGCTGGCTCGCGTCCTTCCACAGGATGGCGGCGCATCCTTCGGGCGAGATGACCGAATAGACCGAGTTCTCCAGCATCAGGATCCGATCGGCCACGCCGAGGGCCAGCGCACCCCCCGAGCCGCCCTCGCCGATCACCACCGCGACCGTGGGCGCCGGCAGGATCGACATCTCCAGGATGTTGCGGGCCAGCGCCTCGGACTGGCCCCGCTCCTCGGCCCCCAGCCCGGGGTAGGCACCCGGCGTGTCGATGAGGGTGATGACCGGCGCGTTGAACTTGGCGGCCAGCTTCATCAGCCGGAGCGCCTTGCGGTACCCCTCCGGATGCGGCATGCCGAAGTTGCGCTTCAGGTTCTCCTTGGTGTCGCGTCCCTTCTGGTGCCCGATCACCATCACCGACACGCCCCCGAGCCGCGCCCACCCGCCGACGATGGCCGGGTCGTCGAGGTAGAGCCGGTCGCCGTGGAGCTCGATGAAGTCGGTGAAGATGGTGCTGAGGTAGTCGAGAGTGTACGGCCGGCGGGGGTGGCGGGCGACCATCACCCGCTGGATGGGCGTGAGGTTCTTGTAGATCTCCGCCCGGAGCGACTCGAGCTTGCCCTGCAGTCCTTCCAATTCCCCGTCGATGTCGATCTGGCGCTCGGTGCCGATCCGCTTCAGATCTTCGATCTGCCGCTCCAGCTCCAGCAGCGGCTTCTCGAACTCCAGCGTATACGCTGAGGCCATCGGGGTCAGCCCGCCTTGACGTAGTGGACGGAATCGGTGCCCAGGAGGTCGCGCAGCGCCCGGACGAGATCTTCCTCCGCCGCGACCCGGACCCGCCGGGAGCGGAGTCGGACCGCCTCGCCGTTGCCATCGCTCCATTCAATATAGAGCGGCGTGGGCCCGGGGTGAGCCGAGCAAAGGGCGGCGGCCGCCTTGAGGGAGTCGGGGGTGGGAGCGGTTGGTGCCCGCCAGCGAAGGCTCAGCGCGAGCGCCCCGCTGCCCTTGAGCTGATCCAGCGGCCGGGCCGACTCGACGATGAACGGAGCGTGGTCCTCGCCCCGGTCCCGATCGCTGTAGCCCCCGGTGAGCAGCAGGGCGGAGTCGGGCACCACGGTCTGGTTGAGCTTGGCCCAGGCATCGGGAAACACGATGGCCTCCGCGGTGCCGTGGAAATCCTCCAGGACCAGCCGGGCGTATTCCTTCCCCGTCTTCTTGCTGATCTGTCGCTTCACCGCCGTCACCACCGCACCGATGGTCACCGGATGCTCGTTCCAGGTGCCGAGGGTCGCGGTGGTCCGGGTGCCGAACAACTCGACCTCGTCCCGGTAGCGTCCCAGCGGGTGACCGGAGATGAAGAACCCGAGGACCTCCTTCTCCCGGGCCAGCCGCTCCGCCTCGGTCCACGGGGGAATGTCCGGGAGCACCAGCGGCCCCCGCGGCACGGTCCCGCCCATGGCGTCGCCGAACAGCGATTCCTGGCCCGCGTCGCGATCGGCCTGGAGCAGCTGGGCCTCGGCCAGCGCCGGCTCGAGCGCCTCGATCAGCTGCTTGCGATGCCCGCCAAGTGTGTCGCAGGCGCCGGCCGCGACCAGCGACTCGAGCACCCGCTTGTTGCAGAGACGGAGGTCGATCCGCTCCACCAGCTCGGAGACGGTGGCGTAGGGTCCTTCCGCGCGCCCCGCGATGATCGAGTCGATCGCCCCCTCGCCCACGTTGCGCACCGCGCCCAGCCCGAAGCGGATCCGGCGGTCACCCACCACGGTGAACTTGAACCCCGACTCGTTCACGTCGGGCGGAAGGATCTCGAGCCCCAGCTCGCGGGCCTCGTTGATGTACTGCACCACCTTGTCGGTGTTGCCGATTTCGGAGGAGAGCAGCGCGGCCATGAACTCGGCCGGGTAGTGGGCCTTGAGCCAGGCCGTCTGATAGCTCAGGACCGAGTACGCCACCGAGTGCGACTTGTTGAACCCGTAGCGGCCGAAGGTGACGATCTGGCGCCCGAGCTCCTCGATCACCCCGCGCGGGTGCCCCTGGGCGATCGCCCGCTCGACGAACTTCGCCACCTCCTTGTTGGCCAGCTCCTGGTCCTTCTTGCCCACCGCCTTGCGGAGCACGTCGGCTTCGGCCAGGCTGAATCCGGCCAGCACGTTCGCGATCCGCATCACCTGCTCCTGGTAGGTGATCACTCCGTAGGTGGGCTCCAGCACTTCCCGCAGGGCGGGGTGGGCGTAGGAGACCTTTTCCTGCCCCAGCTTCCGGCGGATGAAGACGGTGTGCATGCCCGCGTCGAGCGGACCCGGCCGGAGCAGGGCGTTGCTCGCCACCAGGTCGTCGAAGCGGTCGCACCGCATCGCGCGGAGCGTCTCGGTCGCGAGCGGCGACTCGAACTGGAAAACGCCCCCGGTCCGGCCCTGCCGGAGCAGCTCGTACACCGCGGGATCGTCGAAGCCGAGGGCGTCCATGTCCGGTTCGGTGCCGTGCCGCTCCGCGATCATCCGCACCGCATCGTGGATCACCGTGAGGGTCTTGAGGCCGAGCATGTCCATCTTGAGCATGCCGACCTTCTCCAGCGCTCCCATCTCGTACTGCGTGATGATCGCGTCTTCCCCGTCCGCGGCGGCGCCCGCCCCCTTGGTCGGCGCCGTGCACACCGGGACGTACTCGGCCAGGGGCCCCGGCGCGATCACCACGCCGGCAGCGTGCACCGACATGTGGCGCGAGATCCCTTCGATTCGCGCGCTCAGCTGAATCAGCCGGTGGTAGGAGGGGTTCTGCTTGATGAGGTCTTTGAGCTCATCGACCTTGGTGGCGGCCTCGGGAATCGTCAGGCTGTAGGCCGGCCCCGACGGCACCAGCTTGGTGAGGCGATCGGCCTCGCCGGGCGGGATCCGCAGCACCCGGGCCACGTCCTTGAGCGCCGCCCGCGCCTTCATGGTGCCGAAGGTGACGATCTGCCCCACGCTGGCGCGGCCGTAGCGCTGCCGCACATACTCGATCACCTCGCCCCGGCGCTCGAAGCAGAAGTCGACGTCGATATCCGGCATCGACACCCGCTCGGGATTCAGGAACCGCTCGAAGAGGAGGTCGAAGGTCAGGGGACAGACGTTGGTGATGCCGAGCGAATACGCCACGATCGAGCCGGCGGCCGAGCCGCGGCCTGGCCCCACGGGAATCCCCCGCTCCCGGGCCGCCGCGATGAAGTCCTGGACGATCAGGAAATAGCCGGCGTACCCGGCCTTGTTGATGACGCCTAGCTCGTAGGCCAGCCGCTCCTCCACCGCGGCCGGCAGCGGCGTCCCGTAGCGCCGCTCGGCCCCCGCGCGGGCGAGGTGCTCCAGCAGCGCCTCGTCGGTGGCGTACTCGGCGGGACGGGGGAACCCGGGGAGGAAATACCGCTTCTCGAAATCGAACTCGACCAGCTCCGCCACCCGCGCCGTGTTCGCCAGGGTCTCGAGGTGGTCGGGGAAGAGCGCCTTCATCTCCGCTTCGGACTTGACGTACGATTCCTGTCCCGTAAAGCGGAAGCGCTTGGGGTCGTCGAGGTCGCTCCCGGTGCCGATCGCGAGCAGCACGTCGTGCGACTCGGCGTCCTCGCGGCGGAGATAGTGGGCGTCGTTGGTCGCCACCACGCCGATCCCCAGCTCGGCGCCGAGCCGCAGCATTCCCTCGGTCACCAGCCGCTCTTCGGCGATCCCGTGCTGCTGAATCTCGAGCCAGAAGCCGTCCGGCCCGAACAGCCGGGCGAACCACTCCGCGCTCGCCTTGGCTTCCTCGTACTTGCCCGCCCGGAGCGCGTGGGCGATCTCCCCCGACAGACATGCCGCCAGCCCCACGATGCCCTCGGAGTGGGCGGCGAGGGCCTCCTTGTCGATCCTGGGCCGCCGGTAAAAGCCTTCCGTGTATCCGATCGAGGTGAGCCGGACCAGGTTCTTGTATCCGGTCCGGTTCTTGGCCAGGAGCACGAGGTGGCTGTAGGCCGCGGGCGCCCAGCTCGGCTTTTCCCTGGCCTGGCGCGGCCCGTACGCGAGGTAGGCCTCGAAGCCCAGGATCGGGCGGATCTTCTGGGCCTTGGCCTCCTCGTAGAAGCTCCAGGCCGCGTGCATGTTGCCGTGGTCGGTCACGGCCAGGCTGTCCATGCCCAGCTTCTTGACGTGGGCGACCAGCTCGGGGATCCGGTTGGCCCCGTCGAGCAGGGAGTATTCGCTGTGGGTATGGAGATGGACGAAAGGCATCGCTAGCGCTCCCGCCGCTCCAGCTCGCTCCACACCTGCTCCAGCGGCACCCCGCGGGCGTGAAGCAGGACGAGGAGATGGT
>DASSML010000476.1:0-2480 GCA_035688895.1 Gemmatimonadales bacterium | reverse complement strand
GTATCCCGAATGGCCTCGGGCGACTCGCCCGGCAGCAGGCGACACTGCACCGTCGCCTGGGCGCGCTGGGGGAGCGCGTTCTCCGCGTGGCCCGCCTGGAGCATGGTGGCCACGCAGGTGTTCCGCATCGAGGAGTTGTACATCGGGGTCTCGCTCACCCGCGCGACCGCGGCGCTGTCGGCCCGACCGGCGGCGACGGCCTGCAGGTCGCGTCCCGTCTCACCTCCGATCTGGGCGCCTAGGCGGTCGAAGAAGCCACGGGTGGTCTCGGTGAGCCGTACCGGGAAGGTGAACTGCGACAGTCGGTCGAGCCCGCGCGCGAGGCTATAGATGGTGTTGCTGGGCTCCGGCAGCGAACTGTGCCCACCCGGCCCGGTGACCTCGAGGAGATAGGTGGCGTAGATCTTTTCGCTGGTCTGCACCGGATTCCGCAGGCGGACACCATGCTGCATCTGTGCCCCACCCGCGTCGAGGTTGATCCCATAGTCGGCCGCGACCCACTCGGGTCGATTGTCCAGCAGCCACTGCGCGCCGTTGTCGTCTCCGCCCTCTTCGTCGTCCGTCAGGGCGACGATGATGTCGCGCTCCGGCACATACCGCTCACGCTTGAGGCGGATCAGGTTGGTCACCAGGTCGGCGGCTTCATCCTTGATATCGCTGGTGCCGCGGCCGTAGAACCAGCCGTCCCGCTCAGTGAGCTTGAACGGATCCACGGTCCAGTCCTCCCGCCGCGCTTCGACCACGTCGAGGTGGGCCAGGAAGAGGATCGGCTTGGCGCTGCCCTTGCCCCGGAGACGGAATACCAGGTTCTGCTTCCGGGGCTTGGGACCGGCGAGCTGCACGTCCTTGGCGGGGAAGCCCGCGGCGGTGAGCCGCCGAGCCAGCGCGCGCGCGGCGCGGGTGGCGCCCGAATCCTGGACGGTGTTGATCGCCACCAGCTCGGCCAGGATCTCCCGGGCCATCCGGCGGTCGGCCTCGGGGGGTTGCTGCTGGGCAGCGAGACTGCCGGGAAGGATGAGGAGGGCGGCGATCAGCAGGCGGCGGACGGACATCAAGTCTCCTTGCAGGACTGTCGTTTGCCTACGAAAACCCGCATGCGACGGTCATCCCGAGCGCAGCGAGGGATCTACTCACCTACGATCGAACTCAGCCGACCTGGATCCCTCGCTGCGCTCGGGATGACACCCCGACCTCACCCGGTTCACGCCAGCGACACCGTCCCAGGCTCGATCTCCGGCTCGTGCGCCTGCCGGTGTGGCCCGCCCACCTCCAGATCCGGCAGGAACCCGGTGAGCAATCCCAGGGCCGGCAGGTACGAGCAGAGGTGATACACGTACTCGATGCTGGTGGCGTCGGCCAGCCGGCCCAGCACCGCCGCGCCGATGCCGGCGATCCCGAACGCCAGGCCGAAGAAGAGTCCCGAGATCATGCCGACCCGGCCAGGCAGCAGCTCCTGGGCGTAGACCAGGATGGCGGAGAAGGCCGAAGCGATCACGATCCCGATGATGACGCTCAGCACGCCGCTCCACATCAATCCCACGTAGGGCAGGGCCAGGCTGAACGGCAGCACGCCGAGGATCGAGACCCAGATGACCCGCTTCCGGCCGATGCGATCGCCGACCGGGCCGCCGATGATCGTTCCCGCCGCGACCGCCCCGAGGAACCAGAACAGGTGGAGCTGCGCGGTCTGCACCGAGACCCCGAACCGGTGGATCAGATAGAAGGTGTAGTAGCTCGTCAGGCTGGCGAGATAGATGTACTTGGAGAAGACCAGCAGGATGAGGACGGCCAGCGCCACCCGCACCTGGCCGACGGGCACCGGGGCACGGGTCGGCCCGCGGACTGCCGCTGTCCCGGCCGCCGAAGCCCGGCGCCGACCGTACCAGCCGCCCACCCGCCAGAGCACTACGATCGCGAGCAGCGCCGCCAGGGAGAACCAGGCCACGCTGCGCTGTCCGCGAGGCAGCACCACGAAGGCCGCGGCCAGCGGACCCACGGCCGAGCCCGCGTTGCCGCCCACCTGGAAGAGCGACTGGGCCAGCCCGTGCTGCCCGCCCGAGGCCATCCGCGCCACCCGCGACGATTCGGGGTGAAAGACTGCGCTGCCCAGACCCACCATCCCCGCCGCCAGCAGCACCATGTGGAAGCTGTGCGCCAGAGAGAGCAGGATGAGCCCGAGCAGGGTGAAGGTCATCCCCGTCATGAGCGAGTACGGCTGCGGCCGGCGGTCGGTATAGTGGCCGATCACCGGCTGCAGCAGCGACGCGGCGAGCTGGAAGGTGAAGGTGATGAGCCCCACCTGCCCGAAGTCGAGCCCGAAGTCCTGCTTCAGCATCGGGTACATGGCCGGGAGCAGCGCCTGCATCATGTCGTTGAGGAAATGGCAGAAGCTGATCGCCGCCAGCACCGTGAAGGCGGTTGGTCCCGGATTCATGCTCGTCGCGCGGGCGGAAACGGACCCAGCTCGCGCTCGTCCACGT
>DASSML010000475.1:0-5312 GCA_035688895.1 Gemmatimonadales bacterium | reverse complement strand
GACTCGACCGGCAAGTGGGATCGGGCGGTGACGCTCCCCGCCGGCGCCACGCTCGCCGGGTTCGGGCGGAACGAGGCGGTCTATGTGACGATCAAGGCCGCCGACGGGACGAAGACGGTGGGGAGGATGAAGGTGAAGTAGAAGTCAGTCCAGCATCGGCGGGTCGCCCGGCGGCGGCGTGTTCGGCCCCTGCCGGTCGGTGCGCCGACGGTCCCGGCGCTGGCCTTCCTCGTACCAGCGCCGGGTGATCTCGCCGGCGAGGTCGCGGTTGCCCAGCCCGAAGGCGAGGCCCACCGCGAGGGCCACGGCGCCGAGGATCAGGGTGAACGCCGCGGTCACGATCTCCTCCGCCACACCCACCTGCTGCAGCGCCATGAAGATGGCGATCAGGACCACGGCCCCCTTGGCGATCTTCGCGACCGTGGGAACTCCCGCGACACCGCCGGCCGATGCGAGAATGAGCCCGCGCACGAACTCGCCCATGATCATGCCGAGGATCACGATCACGATCGCGGCGATGAGCGTCGGAATGAACGAGAGCATCATCCCGAACATCTGATTGATGCTCTCCAGCCCGAGCGCGGTGCTCGCGAGCAGGATCACCACCAGCATCACCAGCCAGAAGATCAGCTTGGCCAGCGCCCGCACCGGATCGAGCCGCGAGCCGGTGCGGCCCACGATGTCGTCGAGCCCGCCGGCGGCGGCGACCCGGTTGAAGTCGACGCGCTTGAGGGTCTCGTCGGCCCAGCGCTGCACCTGACGGGCGAGGAAGTATCCGGTGAGGAGAATGACGGCCGCGCCCGCCAGGGCGGGCACCACGCTGCCGATCTGCTCCGCGCCGAGCTGGAGCCGCTCCCAGAGTTCGTTCACGAGCTCACCTCGATCACGAGTTTGCCGGTCTGCTCACCCCGCTGCATGCGGGCGTAGGCTTCGGCGCCGCGGGCGAGCGGCACCACCTGATCGACCACCGGCCAGAGCCGGCCCTGATGCGCCAGCCGGACGATCTCCGCGTACTCCCGCCGGCTGCCCATGGTGGAGCCGAGGATGCTCCATTGGCGCCAGAAGAGCCGCCGCAGGTCGAAGCTAACCCGCGGACCGGTGGTGGCACCGCAGATCACGAGCCGCCCGCCTCGCCGGACCGCCCTGAGGCTCAGGTCCCAGGTGCGCTCGCCCACCGAGTCCACCACCACGTCCGCGCCCTGCCCGCCGGTCTCCCGCTTCACCGCGGCGACCACGTCGTCGGTGCCATGATTCAGCGTGACTGCCGCTCCCATTCGGCGGGCCACCGCCAGCTTGGCATCGGTCCCGCTGGTGACGATCACCCGCGCACCGAGCAGTACCCCGATCTGGAGAGCCGCCATCCCCACTCCGCCGCCGACGCCCCAGACGAGGACCGTCTCACCGGCCTGCAACCCCGCGCGGCCGGACAGCATCCGCCACGCCGTGAGGGTCGCGAGCGAGAAGGCCGCGGCCTGGGGCCACGACATCTCCGCCGGCACCGGTGCGACGTTGTGAACCGGCACCACCACCAGTTCCCCGGCGGTGCCCGGACGGTGCTCGCCCAGAATGGCGTAGTCGGGGCAGAGCGGCTCGTCGCCCTCGAGGCAGGCGGCACAGCGGCCGCAGGAGACGCCGGGATTGAGCATCACCCGGTCGCCCGGTCGGACGCTGGTGACCTCCGCTCCCACCGACTCGACCACCCCCGCGCCGTCGGAGCCGACCACGTGGGGAAGGGCGATGGGTAGATCCGGCAGCCCGCCGGTGACGAAGAGATCCACCCGGTTGAGCGCGGCGCAGCGGATCCGCACCCGCACGTCGTGCGGCGAGCCCAGCGCGGGCGCCGCCACCTCCTGCAGCACGAGGCGGTCGGGCCCCCCGACCTCGGTCAGGGTCAGGGCCTCCATGCGCTCGGCCGTGAGCCCTCCTCAGAACGACGGATTGACCACCTGCTCGCCGGCCCGGAGGGGCACCGCGACCGGCGCGGCGTCGCCGGTCAGCGGTCGCAGGAACAGCGCGAAGCGGGCCTTCGGCTTGGACAGGTCGGCCAGCCGCCCGGTGACATAGGCGACGCGGCGGCCATCGCGGGAGACCGCGAGCGACGCGATCGGCTCTTCGGTCTCGAACAGCACGGCGCTCTCACCCCCGGCCGTGGTGCGCATGACCCGGGAGCCCTTGGAGTGGCTCATGGCGTAGACCAGGGTGCCGTCGGGCAGGTAGCGCGGCTGCGATTCCTTGTCCCCGGTCTTGGTCAGCCGCTGCGCCTCCCCGCCATCGAGCGGCATCACGTAAAGCTCCGGCTTCCCTTCCCGGGACGAGATGAACGCCACCTGTCGTCCGTCTGAGGAGATGGTGGCCGACCAGCTCCCGCCCTTCCCCTCGGTGAGCTGGCGGAGGCCGCTGCCGTCCGCATTGATGACGAAGAGCTGCGGCTGTCCGGCCTTGGGCGTCCCGGTGTACACCAGCCGCCGTCCGTCGGGCGACCACACCGGCTCTCCCTCGGTGCCGGGGTCGGTGGTGAGGCGCTTGAGGCTCCTGCCATCGGCGTCCATCACGTAGAGGTCGAACCCCGCGCCCCCGCGCTCGGAGCTGAAGGCGATCCTCGTGCGGTCGGGCGAGAGCGCGGGCTGCATCGACGGCACGCTGTCGCTCAGCACCGGCAGCATCGCGGCCGGCTCGGCGCTCTTCATCTGATAGATCCCGAACGCGCCGCCCCGGGTCGAGGCGATGAGCAGGTCGTCGGTCACCAGCACGTCGGCCGAGTCCGCCTTGCCCCAGGAGCCGGTCGCGGTGATCGTCGCCCGCCCGGGCTTGAGGGCGTCCACGACACCGGCGGCGGACACCCGCACCACGTCGGGGTGGTTGCTGGCCCACTCGAGCTCCGGAGGGCGACCGATCGCCTTGCCGGCATCGTCGAGCAAGACGGCGCTCAGGGTATCCCGGCTCCCCACCGCCAGGCCGAGTCGGCTCTGCTCCAGCCCGATGGTGCCGGGGATGACCTCGATGGTCCAGATCACCGGATCGAACCCGTGGATATCGGCCGTGAGCGTGGTGTGGCCCTGGGATTTTCCGGTGATCGTGGCCCTGACCGGATCGAAGGCCACCAACCCGGTATCGGCCACGTTCCAATTGATGCGGACCTCCGGAATCGGGGTGCTGTCGGCCGCCTCCGCGACCGCCGAGATGCGGCGGACGCCCTTCACCGGAAGCTGGATCGGCGTGCTGGCCGGGGGGGTGACGACCAGCGTCTGCGGCACCCGATGCACCAGGACCGTTATCCGGCGCTCCTGTCCGAAGCCGGTCGCGAGGAGCTCGGTCTGCCCCGGCTGACGCCCGGTCACGATGCCGGTGGGGCCGACGCTCGCGACGGCACTGTCCTGCACCTGCCACTGGATGCCGCCGTGCACCGCGCGTCCATTCTGCGAGGGGATCACCGCGAACAGCGTGTCGCTTTCCTCCGGCCCCACCACTACGCGGCCGGCGGACAAGGCGATGTTGGCCGGCTCGACGTCGATCGGGGCCGTCGCCATGAGACCGTTGGACGTCGTCGCCTGAATGATGCTGCGTCCCGCCCCGACGCCGATCACGAGGCCGGCGGAGTCCACCGCCGCGACCTCGGGCCTCAGCGACTTCCAGGTGATCCGGGCCGGGTCGACCGGCGAGCCGTCTTCCCGCTGTGCATGGGGGGTAAGGGTGACGCTTTCCCCCGGCAGGAGACTCAGCGCGGATGGGTCGAGGGTGAGGACGGTCCCGGCCGGCGCCGGCGACTGCGCCGCGGTATCGCCGGCGGCGCCGGTGCCGGTGATCAGCACGGCCATCGAGGCCCGCCGGCCCTGCACCCTGGCCTCGACCTTGGCCAGCCCGGGGCTGACCCCTACCACCGCGCCTTCCCGGGTCACCTTCGCGATGGTGGTGTCGCTGCTGAGGAAGGTGAAGCGGGCATTGGCGATGAGATTGCCCTGGCGGTCGTAGGCGGTGGCGAAGAGTGCCTGCCGCTGGCCCACGCCCAACGTCATCGTCTCCGGCGTGATCTGGACCTCGGTCGCGGTCTGGCCCGCGGCCGAGCCGAGGGGCACGACCACCCATGCCGCCAGCAGTGCGAGGATGCACGCGAGCGACCGGCCTGCGCGATCCGGGGGATGCGGATGGAGAGTCACCAGCAGTGGCGTCCGATTGAGAGTGGGAGGCCGTAATTATACCGCTGGCCGGGCCCGGTCGCAGCGGCTCCGGGGCATGGTCACGGAACCCATTCACCGACAATGAGTTGACTCGATAGACCACGATCCATGGCCCGGCTCCGCCGGGCTCAGGTCGTTGCCGGGTCTAGGCTTGCACAAGCATTGAAGATGTGCAAGTTATATCTCGTCTCTTGAGCGGGCGCGCGGCGCCTCGCGACCGGCGGCGGGTTCCTCGCCGCACAGTTCCCCAAGGAGCGACGATGGCCGACCTTCATTATATGGAGATGGGCTGGTCAGGCTCTGGCTGGATGGACCCGCTGCCGGTGGAGCCAGCGCCCGCGCCGGTGGCCCCCGCCCCCGCGGCAGCGCCCGCCCAGGTCGAGCGGGCCTCCCGGATGAGCGAGCCGGCGCGCCCGGCGGCTCGGAAGGCGGCCAAGAAGGCACCCCAAAAGGCCGCCAAGAAGAGCGCGAAGAAAGCCGCCAAGAAATCGGCCAAGAAGGGGGCTCGAAAGGCTGCCAAGAAGGCGGCCAAGAAGACCGCCCGGCGGCCGGCGAGGAAGAAGGCGGCCAAGCGGACGGCCAAGAAGAGCGCCCGGAAGTCCGCCAAGAAGAGCGCCAAGCGAGCCGGCCGGAAGGCCCGCCGGCGGCGCTGAGACTCGGCCCTTCTCCGCTCCACCCGGGCACCTCGTCGGCGAGGTGCCCGTTCGTTTATCCCCTGCGGTCCAGGCGAGAGAACGTCGTCGCGCAGTTGATCAGGGCGATATGGGTGAATCCCTGGGGGAAGTTGCCCAGGAAGCGACCGGTGGCGGGATCGATCTCCTCGGAGTACAGCCCGAGGTGGTTGGCGTGCCGAAGCATCCGGCGGAAGAGCCGCTCGGCCCGTTCCCGGTCGCCGATCATCGCCAGGGCCTGGGCCAACCAGAAGGTGCAGATCGAGAAGGCGCCCTCCTCGCCCTCCAGGCCGTCGGCGTTGCGATAGCGGTAGACCAGCTCGCCGTCCGCGCCGGTGAGCTCCCGCGCGATGGTGCGGACCGTGGCCACCACGCGGCGGTCGGACCAGGGCAGAAAGCGAACCATCGGAATGGCGAGCGCCGCGGCGTCCAGCGCGTCCGCGTCGTAGGCCTGCAGAAACGACTG
>DASSML010000474.1:0-2029 GCA_035688895.1 Gemmatimonadales bacterium | reverse complement strand
ACGAAGTCCTGTGGCGTCGGCTGCTGCAGCATGCGCCACATCGCGTCCACGTAGTCGCCGGCGTACCCCCAGTCCCGTCGGGCGTCGAGGTTGCCCAGCCGGAGCTCGGTGGCGAGCCCGTGTTTGATCCGGGCCGCCCCGTCGGTGACTTTGCGGGTGACGAACTCGATGCCGCGCCGAGGCGACTCGTGATTGAAGAGGATGCCGCTCACCGCGTAGAGGCCGTAGGACTCGCGGTAGTTCACCGTGATCCAGTGGCCGTAGACCTTGGCCACCCCGTAGGGCGAGCGAGGGTGGAAGTAGGTGGTCTCCCGCTGGGGTGTCTCGTGCACCTTACCGAACATCTCCGACGAGCTCGCCTGATAGAACCGGGCCGTCGGATGCGCCAGCCGGATCGCCTCGAGCATGCGGGTCACGCCGAGGGCGGTGAACTCGCCGGTGAGGACGGGCTGGGTGTAGGAGGTGGGGACGTAGGACTGGGCCGCCAGGTTGTACACCTCGTCCGGCCGGTGCTCCTGGAGCACCACGGTCAGCGAGTGCTGGTCCAGCAGGTCCGCCGCGACGATCTCGATCCGGTCCAGCAGATGGTCGATCCGCTCGTAGCTGTGATGGCTGGTGCGGCGCACCATGCCGACCACGTCGTAGCCCTTCTCCAGGAGCAGCTCGGCGAGGTAGGACCCGTCCTGTCCGGTGACTCCGGTGATGAGCGCCTTAGGCATGGCCGGGCTCGCGCGCGGGTTGTGTCATCCTGCTCGTCCGGTTAGGTTTACGGGCTTCCTGCGGTACGTAACACTCAATCGAGGGTGGAGCTTATGGCACGGGTCTGCACCGTGTGCGGCAAGGGACCGGTCACCGGCAACAACGTGAGCCATGCCAACAATCGGACCAAGCGCCGCTGGTACCCGAACCTGCAGACCGTGCGTGTGCTGGTGGAAGGGGCGCCTCGGCGCGTCCGGGTCTGCACGCAGTGCCTGAAGAGTAACCGGGTAACCAAGGCCCCCCGGCAGCCGGTCGCGGTCTGACACCGGGCGGGTTCGGCCCGCCCCGCGCCTACAAAAAAGGGGACCCGATCGGGTCCCCTTTTGCGTGCCGGTCGGGAGCGGGCGCGCGGTCACTCGGCGAGAAGCTCGATTCGAGCGACGTCCGCTCCGTCACCGGGCCGATGGCCCAGCTTGAGGATGCGGGTGTACCCGCCGGGACGCGCGGCGAAGCGCGGCCCGATCTCGCTGAAGAGCTTGCCCAGGGTGTCGCGGTCCTTGATCCGCCGCTCGACCAGCCGGCGAGCGTGGAGGTCGCCCCGGCGCGCCAGGGTGATGAGCTTTTCGGCGAACGGCCGGAGCTCCTTGGCCTTGGCCTCGGTGGTGACGATCCGGCCGTGCTCGAACAGGCTCGAGGCCATGTTGTTCAGCATCGCCCGCTTGTGGGTCGAGGTGCGGGAGAGCTGGCGGCCCTTGGCGCGGTGACGCATCAGACCTCTCCTGCCCCGGCGGAGGGCTGGGCCATCGGCGGGACGCCCGGACGCAGCACCCGCAGCTCACCGTCGGTCTCCTCGAAGACCATTCCGAAGTTGAGCCCCTCGCGCTGCAGCAGCTCGGCGATCTCGGTCAGCGCCTTCTCGCCCACGTTCTTGACCTTGAGCAGGTCGTCCTCGGTGAACTCCACCAGATCCTTGAGGGTCCGGATGTTGGAGTTCTTGAGCGAATTGAGCGAGCGGACCGAGAGTCCGAAGTCGTCGATCGGCCGACTGAGCCGGAGCCGGAGGTTGGCGCCGCCCGGCGCGCCGTTGGCGGCGCCGCCGTCGCGCATCGTGGGCACCTTGCCGAAGTCCACGAAGTACTGGAAGTGGACCTGGGCGAGCGCGGCCGCGTACGCGATGGCGTCTTCCGGGGTGACCGTGCCGTTGGTCTCGACCTGGACGGTGAGCCGGTCGTAGTCGGTGCGCTGACCCACGCGGGTCTCGGCCACGGTGAAGTTGGCCCGGCGGACCGGATTGTAGATCGCGTCGATGCGCACCAGATCGATCGGCAGC
>DASSML010000473.1:0-12124 GCA_035688895.1 Gemmatimonadales bacterium | reverse complement strand
CTCGAGCAGCTCGGTCTCCGGGCTCACCTCCTGTCCCGGCTCGGCCAGACGCTTCTCCACGCGCCCCGCCGTGACGGCGGAGATCCACCGCACCCGCTCGGGGACCAGCGTCCCCGGGCCGCGCACCTCGATCAGCAGCGGCCCGCGCTGCACCGAGTCGATCCAGACCGCCGCCCGATCGACGCTCGGGGCCGCCGGCTTGAGGCTCCGGAGACCGAGCGTCGCCAACGCCAGCCCGAGAACGGCGAGCCCGCCATAGAGAAGCTGCTTGCGACCGCGCTGAGCCGGTGCCCGGGGAATGTCCACGCCTGATCCTTCACTGGAGTCAGCCGCCCTGAGGCGAGCGGCATGCCAAACGGGACCGATCGGTCAAGTTGTTGGCTGTGCAACGCTTCGCCGAGATGCCCTCGGCTCCTGATCGCAATCCGGTGTCCGGACTTGGGATCGTCGAATCCCACAAACGGACACCCTGTGTGCGGCAGGAAACCCCTATGACGTCACCGAGACGATTCCCGCCGGTTTCAGGCTCTAAGCCGCCATCGAGCATCGATGCCCATCCAACGCAGGTGGCCCGCACCCGCTGCTGCCGGTCATGTCGACCGGAGGACCACCCGCCCCACCCCATACGCAGAACCACATCGATTCGGACGAGCCCTCGTTACCCTGGCGCTGCTCTGCGCCGCTTCGCTCGCGGCAACGTCGAGTCTCCTCGCCCAGGCCGAGGGCGCCATCACCGGCCGCACGTCGGTGGCCGGTACGGATCGGGCGCTCCCAGGGGTGGAGATTTTGGTGGACGGCCGGGCGGGAGCGGTCAGCGACACCACGGGCGCCTTCCGGATCCGGTCGGTGCGGGCGGGATGGCACCAGGTAGCGGCGCGGCTCATCGGCTATCGCGGAGTGGTGCTCGACAGCGTCCAGGTTCCTGGCGGCACCAGCGTCGCGGTAACCTTTGCGCTGGAGGCCAATCCTCAGGAGCTCGAGCCGGTCGTGGTCAGCGCCCCCTACGATGCGGTGCTCGACCCGTTGGCGACCAGCACGGAGCAGAAGTTCACGGGCGAGGAGCTCCGCCAGCTCCCAGTGAGCAGCGTGGGCGAGGCGATCGCCCTCTCGGCCGGGGCGGTGGGAACCAGCTATCGCGGCGGACGCCTGGGCGAGGAGTCGTTCATCCTCGACGGCCTGGGCGTCAAGAACCAGGTCGACGCCTCGAGCGGCGGGCTGGGTCTGCAGGTGCCCCCGGATCTCTTGAGCGAGACGTCGCTCATCACCAATGGCTTCTCCGCCCGCTACGGCCAGGCGCTCTCGGGTCTGGTCAACGTGGTGACGCTCGATCCCGGCGACCGCTGGGAAGGCCGTGCCGCCTACGAGAGCGACCGCCCCTTCGCCGGCAACCTCGATCGCGGGCTGGACCGGTTCATCCTACGGGGCGGCGGACCGGTCGCGGGTCGGGTCGGCGTGATCGGGGCGCTCGACGTGAACGGTCGCATGGATTTCGACGCCGTGAACGCCCCGGCGCCCGAGGATCCGGCCGACCCGAGGAATGCCACGCCTTATCCCCTTCCCCACAACAGCGCCGAGCAGTGGACCGGAGTCGGCAAGGTCGTGGTACCGGTCGGCGAGCGGGTGACGGTGCGCGCCATGGGCCTTCACTCCGAGGATCAGCGCCTCCTCTACGACCCGGTCTACAAGTACGACCCCGGCTTTGCCCCGGCGCAGCGGCTGCAGGGCAACCTGCTGACCGGCCACGTGCAATGGACCAGTGGGCCCCGGGCGCGGCGGCCGCTGACGGTCGACATCCGAGGAAGCCGCTTCGTCCGTGAGTTCTTCCGAGGCGAGCTGGTCGAGCAGCCCGACTACGCGCTCGGCGCGCTCACCGGCTCGCGGTTCCACTTCGTGGGCGAGGAACAGGCCCAGGCGCTCGATCCCTCGACCGCGCCGATCGCCGGCATGGTGCGGCCCACCGAAAGCTTCCGCTCTCCGTGGGGCGTGCCGGCGTACTTCTTCGCCGGGGGCTCCAAGGGAGACCTCGCCTACAACCGGTTCGGGGAGACCCGTCTCCAGATCGACGCCCTGTACGGCCTCCGGCGGGTGGACATCTATGTCGGCGGTCAGCACGTGGCGCAGCAGGTGCGCACCTACCAGCGCGTCCTGGGATACCTCCCCGCGGGCGATACGGTGCCGCTTCCCGCTCGGTCGGCATTCAGCCCCGCGGGCACCTCCGCCTACGCCGAGGGTCAACTTCGCATCGAGGACATCGCGATCACAGCAGGGCTGCGCTACGACCAGTTCGACCCCGGCAGCGACCTTCCCGCCGAGTCGCGCGGCTCGCGCTCGGAGCTGAGCCCTCGCTTCGCGGTGAGCACGGTGCTGCGCGGGGCGACGGTGGTCGCCAGCTTCGGCCGGTTCAATCAGGCGCCCGACTACCAGTTCCTGGTCGACGCCGCGTTCGACGACACCACTCGGACCGGCCGCTTCCGTCGGGGCAATCCGGACCTGGGCTTCGAGGAGGCCACCCAGTACGAGCTCAGCGTCCGTATCCGTCCTCGCCCCGGCCTCGCGGTCCGGATCGGCGCCTACCACAAGCGCCTCGACGGGCTGGTCGCCTCGGTCCCGGTCGGAGTCAATCCGGACAGCACCGTCTTCGGCAACGCCGACGCGGGCACGGTGCAGGGCGCCGAGGTGCTGGTCGAGCGGGAGATGATCGACGGCGTCGGGGTGCGCGTCGCCTACACCCTGCAGTCGGCCGAGGCGACCGCCACCGACCCGTTCCTCATCAGTCGCTTCATCACGGTCGATCCCAGCACCGGGGACACGATCATTCCGGCGCGGGCGGAGTTCCCGCTCGACTTCGATCAGCGCCACACGCTCACCGCCATTCTCCGGGGCCGGGTGAACGACGCGGCCGGCCCGAAGGTCGGCCGGATGCGTCCGCTGGCGGGGCTCGAGGCGGCCGTGATCTTCCGGCTCGCGACCGGCCTGCCCTACTCCCGGACCGACAGCACGGGCGTGGTCCTCGTCGGGACGCCGAACGGGTCGCGGCTGCCGAGCACGCAGACGCTGGACCTGCTCATCCGACGCTCGATCCGGTTGGGCGCGACGCAGGGTGGGGTCTATCTGGACGTCCGGAATCTGCTCAACCGCCAGAACGTGGTGGCGGTGCGGCGGGACATCGGGCAGCCCGCCCCCGACTCGGCCACGGTCACGCGTACCGCAGAGCAGGCCTACCTGGCCCACCCCGAGCCCATTCCATACGAATCGGCTCGCTTCCGCGACTCCGCGGATCTGAACGGCAATGGGTTCATCGACGGTCGAGAGGAGCTCTTCCCGATGTATCTGGCGGCGGCGAAAGACTATCTCCAGCCGGTGTTCGCCTACGGACCGCCTCGGCTGGCCCGCCTCGGATTCGAGTTCCTGTTCTGAGTGGCGGGTATCTAGGGCAGACCGTCCTGCGCGGCGGTTGAGGCGTCCCCCGCCTCCATCACCTGCTTGAACCGGCGCAGGTCGTCCGCCACCTGGGTGTCGGGATCCTCGCCGAAGAGCCGGGCGACGCCGGCGCCGACTCGACCCGCCGGCGGCTCGTAGCGAAGGATCACCCGCACCAGTGTGAAGTCGCCCATGTCCGGCTCGAAGTGCACCGAGCCGGCGTGATGCACCTCGGCGCCGGGCAGCGATCGCCAGGCGAGGAGCCGTCCCGGGATCTCGTTGTGGATCTCCGCGTCCCACTCCACCCGCGAGCCGGCCGGGCCGCGGGCCACCCAGTGGGAGCGCCGCTCGTCCAGCACTCGGACCGACTCCAGGTGATCCATGAAGCGCGGCAGGTTCTCCAGCTGCCGCCAGAACCGGTAGAGCTCCTCGGCCGGGCGCGCGATGCGCACCGTCTGCTCCACCCGGACCCCGTCGCCCCGCCCGAGGCTCGCGACCGGGCTCACCCGATTGCGCCCGCGGGCGGAGTTGCGGCCGATAGCCTGGTTCACGGGACAGCGGCCGGTCACCGCCCGGCCCAGCAGCACGCCGGCCAGCGGCAGCGCCACACCTCGGAGTCCGCCCCCGGCCCGTCGGGTCGCATAGGCAACCAGCGCCGCGGCGGCTATGCCGGACACCCATCGCTCGGCGGTCCCCACATTGACACCCGCTCCTCCCTGGGACGGATGGGGGTGCTTCCACTCCTCGGTCCGCCCGATGCCGTTATAAGTCACAGTCATGTCAGCTCCAGAAGAACTGTCGCCCGAGGCACTCAGGTCGTGTGCCCTTCCTCGGGCGCCAGCTGGTTGTATTGGTGCGCGGCCCGGTCGCCCAGTCTGGTGAGGAGCGACGGGGAGAGCGGGGACTGGCTCTCGGCGCCCCGCCGCCGTCCGGTCCGACGAGACGGCGCGCGAGGCAGCATGCGGTTGACGCCGGCAAGCACGCGCGCCATCAGATTCGGTACCGCCGCCTGGGCGATCGCCACGGCGCGCGCCGCCACCGGGAACAGGACCTCGGCATCGCCTCGGCGGGCCGCGGCCAGGATCCGGGTCGCGGCGGTCTCGGCGCTCACCGTGAGACCAGGTAGCGAGTCCACGATGCTGAACCACGCGTACTCGGCTCGGTGCCGTCCACGGAAGATGGCGTTACGGGGACTGCCGGTGCGCATGAGACCCGGGACGGCAGCCGTCACCGCGACGCCGTCCGCCGCCAGCTCGGCGCGAAGTCCTTGGGAGAGACCCATCGCCGCGAACTTGCTCGCGCTGTAGGGCACCAGGTGCGGCACCCCGAGCTTGCCGCCGATGGAGGTGATGTTGACGATCCGGCCGTCGCCGCGCGCCCGCATCGCGGGCAGCACCTCGAGGATGGGAAAGAGCACGCCCCAGAAGTTGGTGGCCATCGCCTCGGCGTAGTCGGCCACCGCCATCGTCTCCACCGGCCCGACCTCGATCACACCCGCGTTGTTGATCAGCATGTCCACCGGGCCGAGCCGCTGGGCCACCTCCTCTACCATGCGGCGCACCGCCGCCGGGTCGGTGACGTCGCACTCGATCGTCAGTACCTCGGCTCCGATCCGCCGCAGGGCCTCGCCGGCACGCTCCAGCGCCTCCGCGTCGCGTCCGCAGATCGCGATCCGGGCTCCGTCGGCGGCGGCCTCCCGCGCCAGCACCAGTCCCAGGCCGCGCGAGCCGCCTGTCACCAGCACCGTGCGGCCGGCCAGGGTAGGCCAGCCGTCATCCCGGAGCCACCGGCTCGCCACCCAGGCGGCGGCGGCCCAGAGCGCGAGCCTGGGCATCCTGCGCCGGCCCACCTCAGCGCTCCCGCGGCCGGGGAGGCTCCTCCTCGTCGTCTCCCCGCGGCTCGGTCAGGTCGAGCTCCTCCGGCGGCTGCTCGTTCTCCGGTTTGGACTCGAGGGCGAAGCGGCGGCGCTCGTCCTCATCCATGGTGGCGAACTCACGCCCCAGATTCTTGGCCATACAGCTCACTCCCGGTGCCGGACTCCAGCAGCGACTTGAGTCGCCCCAGGTCCTGATTCAACTGCGCCCGCGGGTCGGCCCCGAACAGCTCGGCGACCGCGGCACCCGCGCGCGTGGGCGGGTTATAGCAGAAACGCAGATCGAGTCGGGTGCCGGTCCCCTCGCGGGAGAACCGCACCGCGCCGGCATTCTCCAGCACCGCCCCCGGCTCACTCCGCCACGCGAGCAGCGACCCGGGCGCCTCGACCGTGATCACGGCATTCCATTCCAGGGTGCCCTCCGGACCATCCAGCACCCACCGGCTGCGGCCACCGCCGAGATCCTCGACCCGGCGGACTCCCGAGAGGAAGAGCGGAAAATTCCGGTAGTCGCGCCAGAAGGCGTATACGTGGTTCACCGGCGCCTCGATGCGCATGGTCTTCTGGATGTCGATGGTCCGTCGCCGCTCCCCGACCACGGGTGGCGCGTCGGTGCGGCCTGTCACTCGGCTCATGACCAGACCAGCACCGATGGCGCGCATGCCCAGGCCGGTAAAGCCGCGTCGGGTGAGTCCCCACACGGCAAGCAGGATACCCACCGCCGCTGCTTGCTCCAGCCGTCGCCGGTGGACCGACGGAGCCAGATTCGCGGCCTCGAGCCCGCCGATGTCGCCGGCTCGGGCGCCATAGTGCCCGCCGGTGGGCTGGCCAGACGTCCGCGAGTAACCCGATCCCCGGGTCCGCCCATCATCGCCCAGCAGATCGCGTATCCAGCCCGTAAGGCGGTGACGCCGCGCCGCCCCCTCGCGGGCGTCGAGGTAGTAGGTCATACCGGCTCCCACAGCCAGGCCGACCAGCAGATCTCGGTGTTGTCGGGACATGCTGGAATCTCTCCCGCGAACCCCCTCCGGCCTGTGACCTCGCTCACATGCCGGTGCGGCAAGAGTGGGTGTAGCTTGGAGACCATGACCGCCTCACGCGAAGCATCCGGCAGTAGCGGGTTTCGGCTCACCAGCTCCGCGCTGACCGATGGTGCCGCGGTCCCGGCGGTGTTTACCTGCGACGGCAAGAACCAGTCGCTTCCATTGGCCTGGACCGGGGTGCCCACGGGTACTCGCAGCTTCGCCCTCATCGCCGACGACCCCGACGCGCCCAGGGGGACCTGGGTGCACTGGCTGCTCTGGAATCTGCCCGCCGACGCCTGCGAGCTGGGGCCCGGAGTGCCGACGGTGCCGGAGCTGCCGTCCGGCGCCCGGCAGGGACTCAACGACGGGGGCGATCTCGGCTACCAGGGGCCTTGCCCGCCTCCCGGCAAACCGCACCGGTACTTCTTCCGTCTCTTTGCTCTCGACATCTCGCTCAGCCTGGCGCCGGGTGTGAACCGTTCCGACCTCGAGGCGGCCTTCGAAGGCCGCGTGCTGGCCCGTGCCGTCCTGATGGGCACGTATCAGCGCTCGCGATCATGAGGCGAATCCCGCTGCTGCTCGCGGCCCTGGCTCCGGCCTGCCACTCCGCCACGGTCAGGGGCCCCGAAGGCGTGCCCCTGCCCCCACCGGCGGCAACCGCGACACTGATGGACAGCACGGGCGCGCGGGTCGGTGTCGCGACCTTCAGCGTGGTGGACAGCGGGGCCCGGCTTGGCGTGAGCGTCTCGGGACTCACTCCGGGGGAGCATGGGATTCACATCCACGAGCAGGGTGCCTGCACCGCCCCGGACTTTGCCTCGGCCGGCGGACATCTCAATCCAACAGGGCGGCAGCACGGTCTGGAGAACCCGGCCGGGCCCCATGCCGGCGACCTCCCCAATCTGCGGGTCGAGGCCGACGGATCCGCCGATACCATCTTCACGATTTCGCCGGACCTGATCGCGGGAGGCGAGGGCCCGCTCTTCCACCCCGGAGGCACTGCCGTCGTAGTGCACGCGGGGCAGGACGACCAGCACACCGATCCCAGCGGCAGCTCCGGCACGAGGGTCGCGTGTGGCGTGGTAAAGCGGGGAACCTGATCGCCAAGACACGGCGTCGATGACCCTGCTCCGCCTCACCGGGCAAGGCCTCTACTGTGAGGCGGGCGGATTCTACGTCGATCCCTGGGGCTCGGTCGACCGTGCGGTGGTCACCCACGCGCACGGCGACCATGTTGCCTGGGGCTGCCGCCACTACCTCACCAGCGACGAAGGCGCGGGCGTCCTGCGGGCCCGCCTCTCCGACGACGCCCCGATCCAGCCGGCGCTCTACGGCCGGGCCTTGGATCTCAACGGGGTGCGGGTGTCGCTGCACCCTGCCGGCCACATTCTCGGTTCGGCCCAGGTTCGTCTGGAGCACCGGGGAGAGGTCTGGGTCGTCTCCGGCGACTACAAGACCGATCCCGATCCCACCTGCTCACCGTACGAGCCGGTTCGCTGTCACACCTTCGTCACCGAGTCCACCTTCGGCCTTCCGATCTATCGTTGGCCGCCGCAGGCCGAGGTGCTGCACGAGGTGAATCGGTGGTGGCGCTCGAACCAGGACGTCGGCCGCACCACGCTCCTCTACGGCTATGCCCTCGGCAAGGCTCAGCGACTCCTGGCCGGCCTCGATCCCTCGATCGGGCCGATTCTCACCCACGGCGCCGTAGAGCGGATGACCGCCGCGTATCGTGCGGCGGGGGTCGCGCTCCCGCCGACCACGCATGCGGCGGCGATGGAGCGCGCCGATCGCGGCCGCGCCATCGTCATCGCGCCGCCTTCGGCGGACGGTTCCACCTGGGTGCGCCGCTTCGGCGAGCATGCCACCGGCTTCGCCTCCGGCTGGATGCTGGTACGCGGGACGCGCCGCCGGCGCTCGCTCGACCGCGGCTTCCCCCTGTCGGATCACGTCGATTGGCCCAGTCTCATGGCCGCAATCGACGCTACCGGCGCCGAGCGAATCTGGGTGACCCACGGATTCACCGCCCCGGTGGTGCGCTGGCTGCGAGAGATGGGTCGTGACGCCGTCGCGATCGAGACCCGGTTCGAAGGCGAGCGGGCCGATCTCGCCGTCCCCGACCCTGGCGTCGATTCCGGCGAGGCAGAATGAGAAGCTTCGCCCTCCTCTACGCCGCATTGGATGAGACCACGGCGACCAACGAGAAGGTGGCCGCGCTGGTCGAGTACTTCCGCAGCGCCGCGCCGGAGGACGCAGCCTGGGCGGTGCACTTCCTCACCGGCCGACGGCCCAAACGATTGGTGTCCGCGCCGGACCTCCGCCTGTGGGCCGCCGAGGAGGCGGGCGTGCCGGAGTGGCTGTTCGAGGAGAGCTACCAGGCGGTGGGAGACCTGGCGGAGACCATCACCCTCCTCCTGCCGGACCGCGCCGAGCCGGGCGAGGAGCGCCCGCTGGCCTGGTGGGTCGAGGAGCGACTGCTCCCGCTGCGAGGGCAGGATCCGACCATCCAGCGGGAGGAGATGGTGCGCGCCTGGCGGGAGCTGGACCGGAGGGAGCGATTCGTCTGGAACAAGCTCATCACCGGCGCCTTCCGCGTCGGCGCCTCCGCGCGGCTGGTGGAGCGCGCGCTGGCCCAGGTGAGCGGCGTGGACGAGGGCGCCATCTCCCATCGCCTCATGGGCGGGTGGGAGCCGACGCCGGAGTTCTTTCGCCGCCTGGTGTCGGTGGACGTGTCCGACGCCGATGTCAGCCGACCGTACCCCTTCTACCTCGCCTACGCCCTGGAGGCCGAGCCGGCGTCGCTGGGCGATCCCGCCGAATGGCTGGCCGAGTGGAAGTGGGACGGGATCCGCGCCCAGCTGATCCGACGCGCGGGGCGCACCTTCCTCTGGTCGCGGGGCGAGGAGCTCCTGAGCGGCCGGTTTCCGGAGGTGGAGGAAGCCGCGGCACTCCTGCCCGAGGGAACGGTACTGGACGGTGAGCTGCTGCCCTGGATCGGCGAGGCGCCACTCCCCTTCGCCCAGCTTCAGCGCCGGATCGGACGCAAGACGCTGAGCCGGAAGATCCTCACCGAAGTGCCGGTCGTGCTCGTCGCCTACGACCTGCTGGAGGAGTCGGGCGAGGATCTGCGGCCGCTGGCCCTGACCGAGCGTCGAGGCCGACTCCTGGCCATGCTCGCCGGCACGCCGTCGGCCGGCCGGCTGGTGCTTTCACCGTCGGTGGAGCTGCCAAGTTGGAGCGCCGCGATCGAGGCGCGGCACCGCGCCCGGGACGTCGGCGCCGAGGGATTGATGCTCAAGCGGCGCGCCTCGGGCTACGGGGTCGGACGCCGCCGGGGCGACTGGTGGAAATGGAAGGTGGATCCCTACAGCGTGGACGCGGTGCTGATGTACGCGCAGGCGGGAAGCGGCCGCCGGGCCGGACTCTTTACCGACTACACCTTCGGGGTCTGGGACGGCGAGCAGCTGGTGGCGTTCGCCAAGGCCTACACCGGTCTGACGGACGGCGAGATCCGGAAAGTCGACGCCTTCGTGCGGCGTAACACCCTGGAGAAGCACGGCCCGGTGCGGGTCGTCAAACCCGAGCTGGTCTTCGAGCTCGCCTTCGAGGGAATTCAGCGCTCCACCCGCCACAAGTCGGGCGTGGCGGTGCGGTTTCCCCGGATGATCCGCTGGCGCACCGACAAGCCCGCCTCTCAGGCCGACACCCTCGCCACGGTGCGCGGCCTGCTCTCAGACTAGGTACCCTGGGCCGTCTTCCCCGACAACGCCAGTCCTTCCCAGGTATAGTCGCCGACGACCACTCCATTCGCATGCAGCTCCAGCACCGGCGCCAGCGAATGATTCAGGTAGTCTCCGTAGGCGGAGTAGATCCGCTTGAGATGGTATTCGACCGTGGACGCGGTGGTAAACCCCGGCCCCATCGTGAGCGCCATTCTCCCGGGCTGCACTTCGGCGTAGCCCGTCACGATGCCGAGTCGGGCGGCGTCGCCGATCGCCTGGCGGAATCCGACATGGCGCGCGAGCCGCGCCGCGGCGGAATCAGCCGCGGTCGGTACGGACTCGGTCGTGAGCGCGGTTGCGGCGGAGTCGACGGGAGCCGCGGCGGTGCTCGACCCGGTGCCCGACGCGGCACAGGCCGCGAGCAGGGGGAGCAGGCCGATGGCGGCCGCGCGGATCAGAATAGCCGGCATGATGAGACTCGAGCTGAAGGAAGGGGTGGCGACGCTTCCTTAGTGTACGGGCCGCCGACGAGCCCCGCTACGGACAAATCTTGCAGCCTGCACGCTGCAACAGCCTGCATCGCTGGGGGTTAGTTTTGCCGCATGCCCTGCTTCGTGTGTACCACCTGCGGCACTCAGTACCCCGACAGCGACGTCCCGCCCGAGAGCTGTGTCATCTGCGCCGAAGAGCGTCAGTACATCGGGTGGCAAGGACAACGTTGGACCACCCTCCCCGAGCTGCAGGCCACGCATCAGCCCCGGATCGAGCCCGAGGGGCCGGGCCTGACCGGCGTAGGGAGTTGCCCCGATTTCGCCATCGCCCAGCGCGCGCTCCACCTCACGACGGCAACGGGTGGGATCCTGTGGGATTGCGCGGCGCTGCTCGACGAGACGGTGGTCGAGGCGCTCCGGAAGCGCGGCGGGGTCCGGGCCATGGCCATCTCTCATCCGCACTTCTACAGCACCATGGTGGAGTGGAGCCGCGCGCTGGGTCAGGTCCCCATCTATCTCAATGCACTCGATCGGCAGTGGGTGGTTCGAGATGATCCGGCCATCGTCTACTGGGACGGCCCGGCGTTCGAGTTGGTGCCGGGCGTCACGCTGATCCGTTGCGGCGGCCACTTCGCCGGGAGCACCGTCTTGCATTGGGCCGACGGGGCCGACGGCCTCGGCGCGCTCCTCACCGGCGATACGATCATGGCCAACATGGATCGGCGGACGGTCAGCTTCATGTACAGCTATCCCAACCTGATTCCGCTCGGCCCCGAGGCGGTGGAGCGCATCGTGGCCGCGGTCGAGCCGTTCGAGTTCGACCAGATCTACGGCGGATGGTTCGGCAAGAACATCCGAGAGGGTGCCAAGGCGGCCCTGCGGTATTCGGCGCGCCGGTACCTCCACGCCATCGGTCCCCGTGGCTGACGATCCGGAGGAGCCGCGCCGTCGAGGCGGATCTGCCCTCGCGGTCGACCTGCGCCGAGCCCGTGCCGCCCGGCGCCGGGCCGAGCGGAAGGCCAACCCGCCGGCGCCAGCACCGGCGCGGCGGCGACCACCGGCTCGCGTGGCCCCCTGCGCCGATCGGGACCCGCTCGACTGCGTGCGCGAGTGGTTCGCCGCGCACGGCTGGACCCCGTTCCCGTTCCAGGAGGAGGTGTGGCGCGCCTACCTGGCGGGTGAGAGCGGGCTGATTCACGCCGCCACCGGCACCGGCAAGACCTACGCGGCGCTGATGGGACCGGTCCTCGGCTGGCTGGCGGACTACCCGACCGGAGGTCCGGCGCACCGGCCGGGTGCGCCGCTCACTCTGCTGTGGGTCACACCGCTCCGGGCGCTCGCGGGCGACACCGAGGCCGCCATCCGTGCCCCGGTCGAGGATCTCGGGTTGCCGTGGACGGTCGAGTCGCGCACCGGCGATACCCCCGCCCGGATCCGCGCCCGTCAGCGCGAGCGTCTCCCCAGCGTGCTGGTGACCACGCCCGAGAGCCTGACGCTGTTGCTCACCCGCGACGACGCCGACACTCTCTTCGACCATCTCCAGCTCGTGGTGGTCGATGAATGGCACGAGCTCATGGCCTCCAAGCGCGGGGT